>NZ_JBIXLN010000034.1:0-51082 GCF_045798555.1 Paeniglutamicibacter sp. MACA_103
CCCCCCCCCCCCCCCCCCCCCCCCCCCCCGCGCCACATGTTGTTGATCGCTTGGGCAGAGACCTAGCCGTTGAAGGTGCCCGGGAAGGGCCCGGTGCGCCCGTCGCGATCCAGCGCATCGAGTGCCGCGACCTGGCCGGCGTCCAGGTCGAACCCGAACACGTCCAGGTTCGAGGCCATGCGCGAGGCGGTGACCGACTTCGGGATCACCACGTTGCCGGCCTGCAGGTGCCAGCGCAGGACCACCTGTGCCGGGGTCACCCCGTGGGCGGCCGCGGCGGACAGCACGGCCGGATCATCCAGCACGGCACCCTGGGCCAGCGGGCTCCAGGCCTCGGTCGCGATGCCGTGCGCGCGGTTCACCGCGGCGGTTTCGCGGTTTTGCAGGAAGGGGTGGAGCTCCACCTGGTTGACGGCGGGCACCGCGCCTCCGAGCTCGAGGAGCCGCTCGAGCTGTGCGGGCAGGAAGTTGGAGACGCCGATGGAGCGGGTCAGTCCCGCGGCGCGCAATTCCTCCAGTGCCTGCCAGGACTCGAGGTAGGCGTCCGTGTCGGTGCCCGGCCAGTGGATCAGGTAGAGGTCCACGTGGTCCAGGCCCAGCTTGTCCAGGCTCGCGCCCATGGCGTCGCGGGCCGAGGCCCGGCCGAGGTCGGCAAGCCAGAGCTTGGTGGTCACGAAGAGTTCCTCGCGCTTGAGGCCCGATTCGCCCAGGGCGCGGCCCACGCCGGCCTCGTTGCCGTAGATGGCGGCGGTGTCGATGCTGCGGTACCCGGTTTCCAGTGCCGTGGCCACCGCTGCGGTGGTCTGGTCATCCGGAACCTGGAAGACGCCGTAGCCCAGCTGGGGCATGGTGGTTCCGTCGTTGAGGGTGATGTTGGGGATGGTGTTGGTTGCGGTGGTCATGGGGATGCTCCTTGGATTACAGGTAACGGGATGTTGGAGACGGTGAGTTTGCAGCGTCAGCCGACGGTGACGGGCACCGAGGCGGAAGGGTGCAACTTGGAGTATTCGCCGCCCCGGACGCGGGTCGCGATGAGCATGACGGCGAGTCCGGCAACCGTGATTGCCGCGCCGGCCCACAGCGGCGAGGTGTAGCCAAGGCCAGCGGCGATGGTCAGACCGCCGACCCAGGCGCCGAGCGCGTTGCCCACGTTGAAGGCGGCGATGTTGGCGCCCGAGGCGAGGGTCGGTGCGTGGGCGGCATGGTTCATGATGCGCATCTGGAGTCCCGGGACCGTGGCGAAGCCGATGCCGCCCATGAGCACCAGGGCGATGATGGTGGCGATCTGATTGCCGGCGGTGAGCGCGAAGGCCACCAGGACGACGGCGAGGACCGAGAGCACTGCGATCAGCGTGGCGGCCAGGTTGCGGTCGGCGGCCTTGCCGCCAAGGATGTTGCCCACGAAGAGCCCGAGGCCGAAGAGCACCAACAGCCACGGAACCGAGGTGGAGGCAAAGCCGCTGACACCGGTGAGCGTGAACGCGATGTAGGTGAAGGCGCCGAACATGCCGCCGTATCCCAGGATGGTCACGAACATCGACAGCCAGACCTGCGGGCTGCGGAAGATGCTGAACTCGCCGAAGATTCCCTTGTTGCCCGACCGGGCCAGGTTGCCCGGGACCAAGACCATGATGCCGACGAAGGCGACGACGCCGATGGCGGTGATGGCCCAGAACGTTGAACGCCAACCGGTGGCCTGGCCCAGCAGCGTGCCGAAGGGGACGCCCAGGACGTTGGCGATGGTGAGGCCGGCAAACATGAAGGAAATGGCGCCGGCACGCTTGTTCGAGGGCACCAGGTCGGCGGCAACGACGGAGCCGATGCCGAAGAAGGCACCGTGGCACAGGGCGGCGACAATGCGGCCGACCATGACCAGTTCGTAGGTCGGGCCCGTGGCGCTCAGGAGGTTTCCGATGATGAAGAGCAGCATCAGGAACAGCAAAGACTTCTTGCGGTCCAGCCGGCTGAAGACCGCGGTGAGGATGATGGCGCCGATGGCCACGGCGAGGGCATAGCCGGAAATGAGGTAGCCGGCGACGGTTTCGGTGACGCCGAAATCCGCGGCAATCTCGGGCAGGAGGCCCATGATGACGAATTCGGTCAAGCCGATTCCAAAGCCGCCCAGGGCGAGGGCGTAAAGAGCTACGGGCATGGTGAACCTTCGGTGTGTGATGGTTGAAATGAGGTGCGGAGGGTTTCCCCGAACCAATCGTTGCGTATGCAACTAACTGCTAACGCAATGATTGCACACGCGCTATATCAGCGCAAGGTGATATGCTGAGGGGGACGAAAACACGAGGAGAAGCACCTATGGGGATCAAGGACGATGCCGTACAGATCCGCGCGCAGGGCTGGCGCACGCTCGCCGCACTTCACAACCTCATTGAGGGGGAGCTGGAGCGCGCACTGCAGGCCAAGCACGGCCTGTCCGTCGTGGAATTCACCGTTCTCGACGCCCTGAGCAGGCAGGATGGCTGGCACATGCGCATGGCCCAGCTGGCCCGTGCTGCGGCCCTGTCCAGCAGTGCCACGACCCGCCTGGTGACGCGGCTCGAGGACCGCGCCCTGTTGACGCGCATCCTGTGCACGGATGACCGCCGCGGAATCTACACCGAGCTCACCGCCGCGGGGGAGAAGCTCCTGGCCGAGGCCCACCCGACGCACGACGCGGTGCTCCACTCGGCGCTGGAAAGCGCGGCCCGGGTGCCCGAACTCCAGGACCTGGTCACCGCGGTGGCTCCCGAGGGCGAAAACTAGCAGGTCGCCCCGCACCCTGCCCTCGTTGGCGCACCTTCACCGACATGGCGTTCCGGGTATTTTTGTGTCCCGTGGATGTCTCCGGATGGACGCATGTGACGGCCCCGCCGATGCCCGGGTGGCACCGGTGACACTGCATGACACCGTGCTTCCCACCGTGAAGTGCCAGATGCGCGACACCCTTGGCGGTTCCTAGGCTCGAGTCATTGATTCGCTGCGAACCCTCGAAGGAGCCCCACATGAGCACCACCCCGCTTGATCTCCAGTCGCTGCCCCGCACCCCATGGAGCGGCCACGCCGACGAAACCGAACTCGAGCACTGGAAAACCGTCGCGAAGTCCGTCGCCGACGCCCTCGCCGTGGATGCGCTGGCCCGCGACAGGGCCAACCAGGAGCCGTTCACCGAGGTCGCACTGTTGCGCGACTCCGGGTTGCTGAACCTCTTGGTGCCCACCGAATTCGGCGGCGCCGGTGGACACTGGGAATCGGCGTTCGCCGCCGTGCGCATCATTGCCTCGGCCGACGGGTCGATCGCCCAGCTGCTCGCCTACCACTATGCCAACCAGTCCAGCATCGCGTTCTACGCCGAACCCTCGACCCAGGGCCGCTGGTTCGCCCGAAGCGCCGCCGACGGCTGGCTGTGGGGCGACTCGGTGAACCCGGTCGACCCGGACCTGGTGCTCACCTCCGATGGTGACGGCTACCGGCTCAATGGCCTCAAGCGTTTCTCCACCGGATCCAGCGTCGGGGACGTCATTGTCATCAATGCGGCGGTCAGTGGCGGTGAACAGGAAGGCAAGGTGATTGCCTTCGTCCTGGAGCGCACCCGCGAGGGCCTGGAACTGCTCGGCGACTGGGACCACCTGGGGCAGCGGCTCTCGGCCTCCGGTTCTGTGAAGTACCGCGACGTGCTGGTGACAGGGGAGGACGTGCTGGGCGAAGTCACGGCAGATCCGATTGCCACGCTGCTGACCCCCGGGCTGCAGCTGGCCTTTGGCAACTTCTATCTCGGCATCGCCGAGGGCGCGCTGGCAGCCGGGCGCAGGATCCTGCTTGAGCGCAGGAACTCCTGGTTCCTCTCCACGTCGGAGACTTACGCCCAGGACCCGGTGTTCCAGCGCGCCGTAGGCGAGCTGAAGGCGCGTGCCTCCGCGGCCGCGGCCCTGGCCGAGAAACTCAACCGCCGCTTCGACGCCGAGGTGGCCCGGTCCGGCGAGCTCAGCGCCGAACAGCGCGGGGACATCGCGGTGGCCATTGCCGAACTCAAGGTTGTCACCACGGAGGTCGCACTCGAGGTTGCCAACCGAATCTACGAGGTCACCGGCGCCAGCTCCACCAAGAACGACGTGGGCCTGGACCTGTTCTGGCGCAACGTCCGCACACACTCGCTCCACGACCCGGTGGACTACAAGAAGATCGAGGTAGGCACGTATTACCTGCACGGAACCACGGCGCCGCTCTCGCTCTACACATAAGCGGATCGCCAACCGGGGCACCATGCCCGGCTTGAGGCCCGCGTCGCACCGCTCTCTGCCCGGACAGACACCGACTGCCATACGGGCAGGCCATCGAGGATCCATGCGGCATCCAGGTCGACGAAAACCAGCTGGCGCCGGGGAGGCATGCATGAGCTGCCTCCCCGGTGCCCTTGGCCGAATCGCTCTCCGGACCCCTCGGATCGGTGCGATGGCTGGTTGCCGCAAGATGGCGCGAATCTGCGCGAGGTACAGGCGCACGTGTCGGCTGGAACCGGCCGGCAGATATATAAGCAAAACCAGTGAACTGATTCGATAAAAACAGTTTTACGTATGTGCCGCGACGCGTCATCCTTGTGTGAAGGACATCTCATTCTTCTCGCGCAAGGAGCAGTTCACGTGCACAGCACTTCCCTCAAACCCCATGTAGTCACCCTGGGAACAGCGGGCGGTCCCCGCTGGTGGACCGGCGAAAACGCCGGCAAGCGTGCGGGCATCGCCACCGCCGTGGTTGTCGGCGACGCGGTGTACCTGGTCGACGCCGGAACCGGCGTGGGGAACCAGCTCATGAAGGCCGGTTTCAGCACCGCGAACCTCCGCGGCATCTTCCTGACCCACCTGCACTCCGACCACACCATCGACCTCGCGTCGCTGGCGATCTTCGGGCTCTTCACCATCACTCCCGGCCAGGCGCCGATCCACATCATCGGCCCCGGGGACCGCGGGGCGTTGCCGCCGGCCTCCCCGCGGGCCCAGGTTCCGCCCACCCCGCTCTACCCGAAGAACCCGACCCCGGGCACCGCGGACATGTTCAGCCACCTCATGCAGGCCTACGGCACCGACTTGAACGACCGCGTGATCGACGCCCTGCGCCCCTCGCCGCTGGACCACTTCATCGCCTCGGACATCGCGATCCCCGCGGGCACCGGATACCACCCGAACGCGAACCCGACGCCCGAGAACTTCGAGCCCTTCGAGATCTACCGGGATGAGCTGGTCACCGTTACCGCCACCCTGGTCAAGCACCCGCCGATCGCCCCGGCCTTCGCCTTCCGCTTCGACACCGTCGAGGGTTCGGTGACGATCTCCGGGGACACCGCTCCGTGCGAGAACCTCGTGCGGCTCGCCCGCGACACCGACCTGCTGCTGCACGAGGCCATCGACTTCGAGTGGGTCCAGCGCAGCTACGGCAGCATCGGCACCGAGGCGGCCGCCGCCTCGATGGACCACCACCGGCTCTCGCACACCTCGGCCGCCCAGGCCATCGAGCTGGCCGAACGCGCCGGGGCCCGGACCCTGGCCCTGCACCACCTGGTGCCCGGGACCACGCCGCTGTCCACGTGGCTCTCCCACTCCAAGGATTTCTCCGGAACCTTCCTGGTTCCCGAGGATCTCGATACCATTTCCTTTAGCCGCATAGATGCAGAAATGATGGTTGCACGATGAGCCACACCAAGATCCCCGCCGGACATTCCTCCGAGATTGTCGTCCCGTCGCTGAACTCCCCGCACATGCGACGCATCCTGGCTTCAAGCTTCATCGGCAGCGCCATCGAGTTCTACGACTTCATCCTCTACGCCACCGCCGCGTCGCTGGTGTTCAACAAGGTCTTCTTCGTCAATTTGCCGCCCGCGGTGGCGCTCTTCGCCTCCTTCGCCACGCTCGCGGTGGGCTACCTGGCCCGCCCGCTGGGCGGCATCGTCTTCGGGCACTACGGCGACAAGCTGGGCCGCAAGGGCGTGCTGATCACCTCCATGGTGATGATGGGCGTCGCCTCCACGATCATCGGCCTGTTGCCGCCGACCGCACAGGTCGGCATCATCGCCCCGATCGCGCTGATCACCCTGCGCATCATCCAGGGCCTGGCCGTGGGCGGGGAATGGGGCGGGGCCATGCTGATGGCGTTGGAACACGCGCCCAAGGAACGCCGCGGCTTCGCGGCAAGCTTCGCAAACATGGGCGGCCCGGCCGGCGCCGTGCTGGCGACCCTTGCGGTCTCCGCGGTCTCCACGCTGCCCACCGAGCAGTTCCTGGCCTGGGGCTGGCGCATCCCGTTCATTGCCAGCCTGGGCCTGGTCGCCATCGGCCTGGTCATCCGCCTGAAGGTCACCGAATCCCCGCTCTTCCTGGCCCTTGAGGACAAGGCCGAGGAACGGAAGATCCCGCTGATGCAGGTGCTGACCAAGTACCCGAAGTCGGTGCTCATGGGCACGCTGGTGGGCATGAGCTCCTACACCGTGCAAGGCCTGATGACCGTCTGGGCGATCTCCTACGTCGTGGAGGAAGCCGGCATGGACCGCACAGCGGTGCTCAACGTCAAGGCCGTCGGTGCCACCCTGACCATCGTCGCGGTGTGGTTTGCCTCCCGCTACTCGGACAAGCTGGGCCGCCGTCCGGTCATGATGTTCGGCATCCTTGCCGGCGCGGTGCTTGCCCTGCCGATGATGTGGATGCTGCAGCTGGGCGAGCTCTGGCTCTTCGCGATCGCGCTCTTCCTGGCCAATGGCGTGGTGCAGGGCACCATCTTCGGGCCGTTCGGTGCCTTCACCGCCGAACTGTTCCCCACCCGGATCCGCTACACCGGGGCCTCGCTGGTCTACCAGCTCTCCTCCACGCTCGGTGCCGGCTTCACCCCGATGATCGTCACCGGCCTGGTGCTGCTGGGTGGCGGCTCGCTCTGGATCGCCGGGGCCGTGTGGGCCGGGGTCTTCCTCGTCGCCGCGCTGGCCATGCGCAGCATCAAGGAAGGCAAGGACGCGGACCTGGGCGCCGAGAACATGTAGTTCCGCTGGCTTTTGAGGGGATGGGTGGTTTGAAACCGCCCATCCCTTCTTCGCGTTCGGCGCAGTTCCCCTTGCAGAATTCGATCAAGACGCAGGCACAACTGGCCCGGGAACATTGGAGAGCACTTTAGGGGAGGCACGCAGGCACGCGTCTCCCCGCCGGCGGTGCCGACGGATTTCTCCAACCAAATGGGGACGCGCTGCGCAACTGTTCGAACGCATGAACGGCGTCCGGCCCCCTGCTTTTCAGTCGCGGCGTTTCCCGTGGACAGGGCCGTGGCCCAGTCTCGACCACGGGCCGGCCGCACCCCTGCAGGACTGTGCCGGATGAGACCATGCCACCGCGGACATGTATGATCCCCGTCACTGGCATGTGCCACGCGCGCCACATCGAAGGGGGCCGCAGCGCCCGGAAACTGGCATTTTTTTCGGGGTGCGCCGGGTGTTTCCCGCTGAACCCCGGGCTCAAACACGTCTCCCTCGGAGGGGTATTGTCTCTCCGTGGCGGCTCTCGCCCATGTGCCAGATCACATTCCTGGCAGGCGGCCGAAGCACCCACACGTCCTTGGCCAGTCCCCGGAAAGTTTCACATGTCAATTCACACTACTTCGACGGCAACGGAGCGGTCCCCGCAAGGTGCCGCAGGCAGCAAGCTGCGCTCGCGCCACGTCACCATGATCACCCTGGGCGGCATCATCGGTGCCAGCCTCTTTGTCGGTTCGGGCAACGTCATCCGCACGGTCGGCCCCGCAGCCGTCATTTCCTACCTCATCGGCGGACTCCTGGTCTTCCTGGCCATGCGCATGCTCGGCGAGATGGCCGCCGCACGCCCGACCGTGGGCTCGTTCATGGAATACGCCCGCCAGGGTCTCGGCAACTGGGCCGCCTACCTCGTCGGCTGGCTGTACTGGTACTTCTGGGTCGGCGTGCTGGCCTATGAATCGGTGCTTGGCGGCAAGATGCTCAACGGTTGGTTCCCCGAGCTTCCGTCATGGCTGTTCTCCGCTTGCCTGTTGGTCCTTTTCATTTGCACCAACATCATCTCGGTGCGCACCTTCGGCGAGGTCGAGTTCTGGCTGGCCAGCATCAAGGTCATCGCCATCGTTATCTTCCTGGCCGTCGGCGTGCTCTTTGCCCTAGGCATGTGGCCTAGCTCCAGCTTCTCCGTCGAGAACCTGTGGCAGCATGGCGGATTTGCCCCGAACGGCGTGTGGATCTCCATCACCGGTGTGGCCGTCGTGATCTTCTCCTACTTCGGCACCGAGATCGCGGTCATGGCCGCCGCCGAATCCGAGGATCCCTCCAAGGGCATCCGCCAGGCCAGCACCACCATCATCTGGCGTATCCTGCTGTTCTTCGTCGGAGCGGTGCTGGTGATCGTGACCATCGTGCCGTGGAACCAGCTGCCCGATCCGGCCGAAATTGCCCCGTTCACCTACGTGTTCTCGCTCTTTGGCCTGCCGGGTGCCGACATGGTGATGAGCCTGATCATCTTCACCGCCGTCTGCTCGGTGCTGAACTCCGGCCTGTACTCGGCTTCGCGCATGTTTGCCGCGTTGGCCGACCAGGGCTTCGCCCCGAAAATCATGACCAAGCGATCCAGGAACGGCGTGCCGCTGGCTGCCTTGATCGCCTCGACGGTCGGCGGCTTCGTGGCGACCATCGTCAACTTCGCGTTGCCCGACTCGGGCATCTTCGACTTCATCATGAACTCCGCCGGCCTGGTGGCACTCTTTGTCTACGTCTTCATCGCCGTGACCCAGATGCGCCTGCGCTCGCGCATGTCCCCCGAGGAAGTCGCGGGGTTGAAGCTGAAGATGTGGCTCTTCCCCTGGTTGAACTACTTGCTGATTGCCGGCGTCGCGGGTGTCTTGGTCATCATGTTGACCACCGAATCCGGCCGGACCCAGGTGTGGACCAGCTTGCTGGCCACCGTGGTGCTGGTTGCCTTCTGGCCCGTGGTCCGCAAGAAGCTTGCGGTCCGCGACGCGGCCATGTCATCAGCCTCCTGACGTTGCGCCGGCAAAAGGCCGGGAACCCCGGGTCGTGAGCCGTTCCCCGGAAGCAAGGAACCGAACAGGTCGGTCCAGCTTCCGGGGAACGGTTCAGGAACCGCCCATCCCTTCTTCGCGTTCGGCCCCGACGCGTTCGCAGAACTCGATGAAGGCGCGCAGGCGCAGGCTCGGCCGCTCCGCGGCCGTGTAGGCGACGCAGATGTCGCTGTGGCCCACCGGCCCCTCGATTTCCAGCACGGCAAGCGGCAACCCGTCGTAACTCAGGTTCACCGGAGGGCGCTGCACCAGCACCGTGTAGCCCAGGCCGCGGGCCACCATGCCCCGCACGGCCTCGAAGTTGGAGCTGCTCCAGGCGATCTTCGGGTCCAGGCCCGACATGCGCAGGTTCACCAGCTGGTTGTCGCGCACCGAGGGGATGTCCAGGGACACGAAGTCCTCGTCGGCCAGCTCGGCGAGCCGCACGCTCCCGTTGCCCGCAAGCCGGTGCCCGGCCGGCAGCAGGACGTAGGGGCGTCCGCTCATCACCGGGGTGTGCCGCACGTGGGGCAGCAGGTGCCGGGTGTGGGTGAGCACCGCGTCGAGGTAGCCCTCGAGCAGGCGTTCCTGCAGCACGGCGCCGTCGCCCTCGGTGATGCGCACCTCGAGCCCCGGGTTCGGCTTGGTGAACTGCTCGCAGATCACCGGCAGCCAGAACGAGGAGAGGCCCGAATACATCCCGATGTTCAGCGGCCCGACCAGCCCGCTCTGCCGCTCCCCGATGAGGCCCTGGACCTCTTCGGCGTGCCGGATCAGTTCCTTGGCGTCGCGCAGGAAGTGGGTGCCCACGGCGGTCAGCACGACGCCGCGGGCCCGGTGCCGCACCAACAGCTGGGACCCGACGATGCGCTCGAGTTCCCCGATGGCCTGGGACATGGCGGCCTGCGAGATGTGGCAGGCCGCGGCCGCGCCGGAGATCGTGCCCGAGTCGGCCACGGCAGCGAAGTACTGCAATTGCTTGAAGGTGTAGTTGACCACTTCTCCAGCGTAGGTGATGGGCGGGGTCATGGCGTGGTGGCGGTTGGGAAGCCGTTCGCGGGCTGGGCCATGATTTCACCATGGAGAACAAGTCATCGACCGTCGAGTCTGTAGACCGCTTAATGCCGGATGCGTTGGAGGGTGGCTACGCCACCACCTTCGGCTCCGGCATGTCGGTGGATGCCGTGCGATGCTTGGACCATGAGCAACTCAACTCCCGATGCTGCTGCGAGCGAAGCCGAGTCCTGGACCGATAGTACGGCTCATCCTCCCGTTGAGTCCGTCGATCGCGCTCTGCAGTTGGCGCTCCTGCTCCGTTTCGGCGGTGCGCTGACTGTCACCGAGGCCGCTGCACGGCTCGGTGTCGCGGTCTCCACCGCCCATCGGTTGTTGGCGGCCTTGACCTACCGCGGTTTTGCCAGCCAGGACAGGGAGCGTCGCTATGTTGCCGGGCCCATCCTCGCGGCCCAGGCGGTCGGGGCCATCGCCCGCAGTTCCCTTCGCGATCTTGCGCGTCCGGCGCTCGAACGCCTGCATGCCCGGCTGAATGAAACCGTGGGTTTCATGGTGCTGGAAATGGGTTCGGTTCGTTTCCTGGATGGCATCGACGAAATGGAACAGAACCTCAGGGTTGTCATTCGTGTCGGAGACACGCTGCCTGCCAGCGACTCAGCCGGGGGCAAGGCCTTGCTGGCCCAGCTGCGCAACGATGACTTGGCCGCGGTCGTCACCACTTCCGATTCCCCGCGCATGCAGGAAGGGCCCGAGTTGAACGGCGTGACCGGGGTGACCCTGGCAACGCTAAAGCGCCAGCTGGCCGGGGTGAGGCGCAGTGGATACGGGGTGAACTATGAGGAAACCTCCCCGGGGATCTGTGGCGTTGGGGTGGCGATTCCCACCGCTGGCCAACCGCTAGGAGCCTTCACCGTGGTCCTGCCGGCCTCGCGCTTCCATCGTGACGAGATCCAAGGGTATGTGGAGGCGCTGACGGAGGCCGCCGAGTACACCGGGCGCCGCATCGCGGAACTGACGCGTTCCCTGTAATGGCCCGCGCGCTCGGCGCAGGCACCATCCGGGCGGGGAATTGTGACGAACGGAATCTTGGCCCCAACTTTCCTCATGACGGAAACTCTTACAGAAAATACCGGCCTAAAGGTTGTATTACATGCGTTTGCATGCAATTTCTACGTGGGTGAGAATCCGCGATTCCGGCAGCAGGAAAACCCAATTTATGGCGTGACCACGGCCGTTGACGACCTTTTGGGCCAGGCCTAATCTATGAAGTGCATCGACAAACGGAACGGAATTCCAGAAGAACATTCCGCATCGTGGGACGAGCGCAAGCACGGACCGTCACCCACCGGACCCACCCGGCCCGAGAGTCCCGGCCCTTACCGTAAACAACAATGCGAACCGATGCCGTGTGATCACACGGCATCGAGTAGAAGGAGTCGAATCATGTCACAACGTGTACTCATCACCGCCGGAGCCGGCGGAATCGGACTGGCCATCGCCAAGGCATTCGTTGCCAACGGCGCCCGCGTCCACATCGCCGACGTCAACGCCGAGGCCGTCGCGGCCATCGTCGCGGAAAACGAAAACATCACCGGTTCGGTCGGCGACATCAGCAAGGCCGCAGACCTCGAGGTGCTCTTCAGGGACGTCGAGGAGCAGCTGGGCGGGCTGGACGTGCTCATCAACAACGCAGGAATCGCCGGCGCAACTGCCCCGGCCACCGAGTACCCGCTCGACACCTGGGCCGCGGTCGTGGACATCAACCTCACCGGCACCCTCATGGTCACCCAGCGCGCCATCCCGCTGCTGAAGGAATCGGACGCCGGTTCGATCCTGGTGATGTCTTCGCTGGCCGGACGCTTCGGCTACCCGAACCGCATCGCCTACTCCACCACCAAGTGGGGACTGGTCGGGTTTGCCAAGACCCTGGCCCTGGAACTGGGCGAATACGGAATCACCGCCAACACCATCCACCCCGGTGCCGTCGACGGTCCGCGGATGGGTAGCGTGCTGGCCGGCCGCGCCGAGGCCAATGGCACCACGGTCGAGGAAGAAACCAACAAGGCACTGGACAACCAGTCGATCCGCAAGTTCGTCGACCCCAACGACATTGCCCAGCTGGCCCTCTTCCTGGCCGGCCCGCACGCCCGCACGATCTCGGGACAGATGTTCCCGATCGACGGCGACTCGAAGCACTCCTAAGCATTCCGAAAACCTAGCTGAATCGAAGACCGGACATGTCCACCATGACTAACACTTCCGGCGGAAACCTTCCACAAGCCGCCAGTGCGGGCAATCCCCGCCAGGCGCTGTGGAAGGGCCGCATCGTCATTATCATTGGCCTGTTGCTCCTGGGCATCGGCCTGCGCTACGCGGTCACCGGGCTCTCCCCGCTGTTGACCACCGTCACCGGCGAACTGGGCATCGGCACCGCCGGCGCCACCTTCATCGGCATGCTGCCCACGCTCAGCTTCGGCATCGGCGGCTTCGTGGCCCCGGTCATTGTGCGCAAGATCGGGCTGGAAGCAACCGCGCTGATCGCCGTGATCCTGGCCGCCGTCGGTACGCTGGTGCGTCCCTTCAGCGACAGCCCGGCGATCTTCATGGCGCTCACGTTCGTGGCCCTGCTCGGCATGGGCTTCGGCAACGTGGCAGGCGCCCCGCTGGTCAAGAAGCACTTCCCCGACCGCCAGGCCTCCATGGTCACGGTCTTCGCCCTGCTGATGCAGGCCGGGGCGACCCTACCGGCGATGACGGCGCTGCCGCTGGCCAATGCCGGTGGATGGCAGCTCTCGCTCGCCTCCTGGGGTGTGCTCTCGCTCATCGCCGTCCTGCCCTGGACGCTGGTGCTGCTCAAGGAGCGCCGCAACGGCGCGGCCACCGCGGCACAGACCTCCAATGCCGCTGCAGCCGCCGGCTCGAACCTGGGACTGGGCCGGTTGATAGCCAGCCCCGTCGCGGTGGGAATCGCATTGTTCTACGCCATGGCATCGCTGAACATCTACGCCATGCTGGCCTGGCTGCCCACGATCATGCAACAGGGCTTCGGGCTGGACAAGGGATCGGCCGCCACGGCGTTCTCCATCTACACGTTCATGACCCTGCCGATGGCAGTGATCACCCCGCTGATTGCCAACAAGATGCGCAACCCGGCGATCCTCGCGGTCATCTTGGCCGCGGCCGGCCCGCTGGGCTACCTGCTCATGATCCTGGGCATCGGCCCGCTCTGGCTCGCGGCCTTGGTGGCCGGGCTGGCGGGCGGCGCCTTCCCGCTGGCCATCGCGATGTTCAACCTGCGCAGCCGCACCACCGCAGGGTCCGCGGCCATGGCGGGATTCGCCATGGGCGTCGGCTACCTCTTTGGCACCCTTGGCCCGCTGCTGGGTGGATGGCTCTTCTCCACCACCGGCGGCTGGACCGTCCCGCTGTGGGTGTACGTGGCAACGTTCATCCCGATGTCCCTGGGCGGAATGATGATGGCCCGCAACGGCCGTTACGTCGAGGACAAGGCCGGAGTCGCCGGCGGCGCCTAGCCCGCAAAGCACGCTACACACAAACCAAAGGGAACCGGTCACACGACCGGTTCCCTTCGCGTGTATTGGGGGCTTCCACCAAAAGCACGTCGTCCCCTCACTGAAATGGATTCCCATTCCGTTCAGCGGGCGTCCAAGGCGAGGGATATCTCTTGCCGGTTTTTCCTGTGCCGTCAGGATAATACGGACGGCGCCCTCCCGGATCGCTTTGTCGCGTGCGGACATTGCGTAGGCCATCCGGCCATTTCGGTTGGCCCGCCAACGGGTTGCGCCCGCAGGACAAACGCGAACGGCGGTGGATCCGCAGGGATCCACCGCCGTCCGGTTTACCGGAGCAAATGAGCTAGGCGTTCGTGCGCAGCTCGTTTTCCATCGGGTTGCCCAGCTCGTTGATCGGGGTCCGGTAGGTCTCGCGCGCCCAGAGCGCCCCGACCACGGCGATCACCGAGGAGCCCGCCACGATCCAGGCGGCCGGTCCCCAGTTCGAGGGATCGTCGCCGACCAGCGCGGTGGCCAGCAGCGGGGTGAAGCCGGCTGCCAGGATGCCGACCTGCAAGCCGATCGCCATGCCGGTGTAACGAACACGGACGTTGAACAACTCGGCAAACCATGCCGGATAGATGGCATTGGACATCGAGTAGGTGCCGGCGGTGATCAGGGTGCTGACCACGAAGATGAGCCCGATCTGCGCGGTGGAGATCGCCCAGAAATAGACCCAGATCAGGGTCCCGGAGCCGAGCACGCCCGCGATGAAGATCCGGCGGCGACCGTACCGGTCGGCGAAGAGGGCCATGAGCGGTTGGGAACCGATGGCGATGACGTTGCCGACGATGCTGATGATGAGCATGGTTTGGGCGGGGATCCCGACGGAGACGGCGAACGCCAGTCCGAAGGCCTGCATGAAAATGTTGGTGACCGTCTCGAAGGACATCATGGCGACCTGGAAGAACTGTGCCGGGTGGGTGCTGAACATCTGCATGAACGGCATCTTGGGCTTCTCGTGCTGCACGTTTTTCTCGAGCTGCTCGGCGGCCTCCGTGAAGACCTCCGGCTCCTCAAGCGAACGCCGCACCACGAATGCCACCACCAGCACCACGGCCGAGAGCAGGAAGGGGATGCGCCAGCCCCAGGCCAGGCGGTCGGCCTCGTTCATGGCGGCCACCGGAAGGAAGACCAGGGAGGCCAACACGATGCCGGCGGAGATCCCGCTCATGGTGAAGGACGGGAAGAAGGCCCGGCGTCCGACCGGGGATTCCTCCATGGCCAGTGCGGCGGCGCCGGCAGTTTCGCCGCCGGCGGAGAGGCCCTGCAGCAAACGCATCACCACCAACAGCACCGGAGCCCAGTAGCCGACGGTGTTGAAATCGGGCAGGAGGCCGATGAGGAACGTTGCCCCGCCCATCAGCACCAGGGTCATGACCAACGTGTTCTTGCGTCCGATCTTGTCGCCCAGGTGCCCAAAGAGCAGTGCTCCGAAGGGGCGGGCGATATAGGCGACGCCGAAGGTGGCGAAGGATGCGATCAGCGCAACGGTGGGGTTTCCCGCGGGGAAGAAGATGTGGGAGAAGACCAGCGAAGCCGCGGTGGCATAGACGAAGAAGTCGTAGTACTCCAGGGCGCCGCCAAGGAAGCCCGCGATGGCAGCCTTCTTGGCGCGTTGGGTGCGGTACTCGTGCTTTGCGGTGTCAACGCCGGGCGCAACCAGCGTGCTTTGGTTGGTCATGGGGATCCTCCGGTGCCTTGCGGGCCTTGTAGCGGGGAGACTTGCGTTCGCGGTTGTGCGCTAGGCGCACAGTTGTTCGCATTCCGTTCAATGAGCATAAGGCATGTGACGTCGCTCATGAAAGGGGTGGCTGTAACAATTGCGTCCGAGCGGCTTTCCAAAGATAAATCCACGCGGGTGAAATCCTGTTGGTAGGGGTGCGCCCGAAGGCTTGGGCGGCCAACCGGATCGAGGCCGCGCACCTGGCCCGCGAGCAGGGCTGGATCCAGGCGACATCACACCCGTGCGGGAATCGGGCGTCCGGGTGTCCTCTGTAGACTCGTACACATGTCGGTTTCGGAACTTTCGGTCAGCACGCAAAACTACTTGAAGGTCATCTGGGGTCTGTCCGAATGGTCGGACGACCCCGTCACCGCAACCGACATTGCCCAGAAATCGGGGCTGAAGGTTTCCTCGGTCTCCGACGCGGTGCGCAAGCTGACCGCGCAGGGGCTGGTCAGCCACGCCCGCTACGGCGCCGTCGAGCTGACCGAGTTGGGCCGCAAGTACGCCCTGGACATGGTGCGCCGGCACCGGCTGCTGGAAACCTTCCTGGTCCAGACCCTTTCCTACGACTGGGACCAGGTCCACGACGAGGCCGAAAACCTTGAGCACGCCATGAGCGACTTCATGGTCGAACGCCTCGACGCATTCCTGGGGCACCCGGCACGAGACCCGCATGGCGACCCGATCCCGAGCGCCGAGGGCGTGCTGACCCGGCCCGACGCGGTGCTGCTCAGCACCGTGGAACCAGGGGTGCGGGTCACCGTGGAGAGGATCAACGACGAGGACCCGGCACTGCTGCAGTACCTCAGCGCCCAAGGCGTCGTGCCGGGGGTGGGCCTGGTCATCACCGGGGCGGCACCCTTCTCCGATGCGGTGCTGCTGCGGGTCGCCGACGCTGCGGAGACCGTCAGCCTGGGCCGCCAGGCGACCGAAGCGTTGCACGTCTCTCGCGGCTAGCGCGGCGGTGGCGCGACGGGCGCCGCCGGCGGATTTCGAACAATGGCCCGCACCGCTTACTATGACTGAGGCGTGCGCTGCGCCACAACCAGCTTGCGCATGCCGGCACGACCCGATCCCGTCGACTTGAGGACCCTTCCCATGAAGCTGTTGAAATCGATCCCCCTGCTTGGCTGGATACTCCTGGCCATTGTCCTGGGCATCCTGACCGGACCGGTGATGCCCGCCTGGCTCGGCGGGGTGTTCCTGACCTACAACTCGATCTTCTCGGGGTTCCTCGGCTTCATCGTGCCGCTGATCATCCTGGGCCTGGTCACCCCCGCCATTGCCGAGCTCGGCAAGGGCGCCGGAAAATGGCTCGGCGTCACGGCCGCCATCGCCTACGGCTCCACCATCCTCGCCGGGCTGCTCGCCTACTTCGTGAGCCGCTGGCTGTTCACCCCGTCGCTCTCCGGCGGCGGGCTGGAGGCACTCGGCGAGGAGGAGGGCTCGGGCTTCGAGCCGTTCCTGACCGTCGTGGGAAGCGCGGGCGACTCGGCCACCGAGATCGTGCTGCCGCCGGTCATCGACGTGATGAGCGCCCTGGTGCTCGCCTTCGTGATCGGCGTCGGCATCACCGCCTTCCACTCCAAGGTGATCTTCCGCGGGGCCGTCGAGTTCCGCACGGTCATCGAGTCAGTGATCCGCCGCATCATCGTGCCGGCGCTGCCGCTGTTCATCTTCGGCATCTTCATGGACCTCGCCGCGAGCGGCGCGGCCGTGACCGTCGTGACCAAGTTCCTGCTGGTCGCCCTGGTGTCCTTCGCCCTGACGCTCGTCGTGCTGCTGGCCCAGTACTCCGTGGCCGGCGCCATGACCGGGCAAAACCCGCTCAAGGCGCTGTGGCGGATGCGCGACGCCTACTTCACCGCGCTGGGCACCTCCTCCTCGGCCGCGACGATCCCGGTCACCCTCGCCTCGACCAAGAAGAACGGCGTCTCCGACTCGGTGGCCGGCTTCGTCGTGCCGCTGTGCGCGACCATCCACCTCTCCGGCTCGATGGTCAAGATCACCTGCTTCTCGATCGCGGTGCTGCTGCTCACCGGCGGCGACGTCTCCTTCGCCTCGTACCTGCCCTTCATCCTGATGCTCGGTGTCATGATGGTCGCGGCCCCGGGCGTTCCCGGCGGCGCGATTGCCGCAGCGGCGGGCCTGCTGGCGCAGATGCTCGGCTTCGGCGAGGTCGAGGTGGGCCTCATGTTCGCCGCGTACATCGCGCTGGACAGCTTCGGCACGGCCACCAACGTGACCGGCGACGGCGCCCTGGCCTTGATCATGAACAAGCTCACCCGCGGCCACCTCGGCGCGCAGGTGCAGGATCCGGCGGACGAGAAGCTGGAGACCGCGCAGGGCACCCTGGCCGAATCGCACACCCTGGCCGAGTAAACCCGCGCCCGACTAAATACGCGTGATGCCGATGCTGCACTGCAGCATCGGCATCACGCGTATTTGTGCCAGTGGGCCGGGAACCGGCCCTAGCGACCGCTGCCCGCCGCGTCGCGAACCCGGATCCCCTCGGCGGCGCGCAAGCGGCGCACCGACCTGGCGATCCGGCGCCCCAGCAGCCCCTGCGTGGGGCTGAAGAGGTAGACAAGGGCGAACACCGCGCCCTGGGTCAGCACGATCATGCCGCCCGATGCGGTGTCCAGGTAGTAGCTGACGTACAGCCCGATGACCGCGCAGGCCACCGAGATCCCCGGGGCGATCAGCAGCATCCGCCCGAAGCGATCGGTCAGCAGGTGCGCGGTGGCCCCGGGGATGATGAGCATCGCCACCACCAGGATCACGCCGACCGCCTGCAGCGCCACCACCGAGGTCAGCGCGAGCAGGCCCAGCAGCGCAGCACCCAGCAGCCGGGGGTTCAGCCCGATGGCGTGCGCGTGGGTGGCGTCGAAGGCAAAGAGCGTGAAGTCCCGGCGCTTGAGCAGCAGCGCGGCCAGGGCCAGCACGCCGAGCAGCACGATCTGGACCAGCTCGGCCTTCGAGACGCCCAAGAGGTTCCCGAAGATGATGTGGCCCAGGTCGGTCTGCGAGGGGGTGACGGAGATCAGCACCAGGCCCAGGGCGAAGAGCGTGGAGAAGACGATGCCGATGGCGGCGTCCTCCTTGATGCGGCTGGTGTCGCGCACCGCGCCGATCAGCGCCACGGCCAGGAAGCCGAAGAGCAGCGCCCCGAGGGCGAAGGGCACGGAGAACACGTAGGCCAGCACGACGCCCGGGAGCACCGCGTGGGAGACGGCATCTCCCATCAGCGACCAGCCGATGAGCACCAGCCAGCAGGAGAGCACCGCGCAGACCGCGGCCGCCGTGACCGCGGTGGCCAGGGCGTTGATCATGAATCCGTAGCCCAGCGGCTCGAGGACCAAATCGAGCAGGTTCATGCGCTTTCGCCCCTTCCCAGGACGTCGAGGCCGAAGGCCAGGGCCAGGTTTTCGGGGCGCAGGACCGTCTTGGGGTCCCCGTGCATGAGCACGCGCTGCATCAGCAGCACCGCCTCGTCGGCCAACTCCGGCAAGGCGTGCAGGTCGTGGGTCGAGATCAGGATCGCGGCCCCGGTGCGCGCCTGCTCGCGCAGCAGCCGGGTGATGGTGGCCTCGGATCTCTTGTCCACCCCGGCGAACGGTTCGTCGAGCAGCAGGATCGTGGCGTTCTGCGCGATGCCGCGTGCCACGAAGGCCCGCTTCTTCTGGCCGCCGGAGAGCTGCCCGATCTGTCGGTGCGCGTAGCCGGTGAGCTCCACGCGTTCCAGCGCCTCCTCCACCGCCAACTTGTCGGCCTTGGAGGGGCGGCGGGTGAAGCCCATGTGCCCGTAGCGGCCCATCATCACCACGTCGTGGACCGAGACCGGGAAGGCCCAGTCCACGTCCTCGGACTGCGGGACGTAGCCGATGGCGGCCGACTTCCGGGCCTGCGCCGGGGTGCCGCCGTTGATGAGCACCGTCCCGGAATCGGGTTTGACCAGGCCCATGATGGCCTTGAAGAGCGTGGACTTGCCGGACCCGTTCATGCCCACCAGCCCGCAGATGCGCGAGTTGTTCAACTCCAGGGAGGCCGACTTCAGCGCCAACACGTCCCCGTAGCGCACCGTGAGGTCGGTGACGGTGACCGCGGGGATGCTCACGGCTTTTCCCCGGTCAGGGCGGACAGGATCACGTCGGTGTCGTGCCGGATGAGGTCGAGGTACGTGGGGACCGGGCCGTCGGCCTCGGAGAGGGAATCGACGAAGAGGGTGCCGCCGAAGGTGGTTCCGGAGCCCTGCACCACCTGCTGCATCGGGGCGTCGGAAACGGTGGATTCGCAGAACACCGCGGGCACCTCGTTGTCCTTCACGAACTCGATGGCCGAGGCGATCTGCCGCGGGGTGGCCTGCTGTTCGGCGTTCACGGCCCAGATGTATTTCTCGCTCAGGCCGGCGTCGCGGGCCAGATAGGAGAAGGCGCCCTCGCAGGTAACCAGCGCGCGCTCGTTTTCCTTGAGCCCGGCCAGGCCCTCGATGAGGTTCTTCTCCAGCGTTTCCAGCTCCGCGGTGTAGGCGCGGGCGTTCTCGGTGTAGTACTCGCCGTTTTCCGGGTCGAGTTCGATGAAGGCGTCGCGGATGTTCGCCACGTAGTGCTGCACGTTGACCGGGCTCATCCAGGCGTGCGGGTTGGGCATCCCGGCGTTGGCGTCCTCGGTGATGTCCATGACCTCGATGCCCTCGCTGACCACCACGTGCGGCACGTCGAGTTCGACGATGAACTGCTCGAACCAGGCCTCGAGGTTCAGCCCGTTGTCCAGGATGAGCTGGGCGCGCGAGGCCTTGGCGATGTCCTGCGGCGTGGGTTCGTAGCCGTGGATCTCGGCCCCGGCCTTGGTGATCGACTCGACGGCGATCTTGTCGCCCGCAACGTTTTGGGCGATGTCTGCCAGCACGGTGAAGGTGGTCAGCACGACCGGGCGGTCGGAGGCGCCCTGGCCGGAGACTGCACCGGGGGAGTCGCATCCGGCAAGCGTCGCTGCCAGGGCGATGCAGGCGAGGGCCGCCGAGAGGCGGCGCCAGACGGGGGCGAGGGCTCGGGTGCGGGAAGGAGTCGTCATTGAGGTCCTAAGCGGTGCGGTGTCGATCGGCGAAAAGAGCGGGTAATTCATAGTACGGCATGACGTAGATGAATGTACGCCTCGGCGTAACTTTGTTGATCCGTGCGTCAGGGGCCTCGGCGAGGACCCTGGAAATCGGGGCCGGCAGCGGCCACCGGGGAGGGGAACCCCGGGGGAGGGAGGCAACGCTCGACCTACTGCCGGGTATCGGGCTGCTGGCCATTGCTGTGCCCCGTCCGCGGGCATAGACTCACGCCTGGACCCATGTTCGCACACCTCGCTACATATCAGTTGGAGGAACCATGCCCAAGCCAGACCTGACCGTCGGATCGCCCTGCTGGATCGACCTGCTGACCTCGGATCCCCGCAAATCCCAGGAGTTCTACAGCACCCTCTTTGGCTGGACCTACGAGGCCGGGGACCAGGAAAAATACGGCGGCTACATCACCGCGTCCAAGGACGGGAAGATGGTGGCCGGGATCATGGACAACGACGGAACCTCCGGCTCCCCGGACGTCTGGACCACGTACCTGCGCGTGGACGACATCGAGGCCGCGGCGAAGGCCGCGGCCGAACACGGCGGGCAGGTCTACCTGCCGCCCATGGACATTCCGGAGCAAGGCAAGATGGCGATGTTCGGAGACGCCGGTGGCGCGGCCGTCGGCATCTGGGAGTTTGGCGGGCACACCGGATACGAGGTGGCAGCCGAAAACGGGGCGCCGGCCTGGCACGAACTCTTCACCCGGGACTTCGCCCCGACCGTGAAGTTCTACCAGGACGTCTTCGGCTGGGAGACGGCCGTCGTGGGAGACACCGATGAATTCCGGTACACCACGCTGGGAGCCGGGGACGATTCGAAGGCCGGGATCATGGACGCCAGCTCGTTTCTGCCGGAGGGGGCACCGGCCAGCTGGCATGTGTACTTTGCGGTTGAGAATGCCGACGCCATCATCGAAAAGACCCTGGCCCTGGGTGGTTCGGTCATCCAGCCGGCGGAGGACACGCCCTTTGGGCGCAATGCCGCACTGAAGGATCCCACCGGCGCGGAATTCTGGATCACCCAGGACATCGGGCAGGGCTAATCGTGCCGGGACCGGGTCACCGGTTCCGGCTGGCGGGGGGGAAAAACATTGACGCCGGCGCCTTGCCACTTGGGGCGCGAGGCGCCGGCGTCAATGCCCGTCTGTTCGTCCGGCCCTCTCCTGCGCCGGCATGGGCCCGCGCCTAGGCCGGGACGGCGACGCGCAGCATCGCCTCGATCTTCTCGCGGCACCCGCCGCAGCCGGTGCCGGCCCGGCAGGCGGCACCCACCTCGGCAACGGTGGTGCAGCCTTCGTCCACTGCATGCGCCACCTGCCCGTGCGTGGCGCCGGTGCAGCGGCATAGCTGGTCATCCGCACCCGCCGCAACGAGCGAGTCGGGCATGCCCGGGTCATCGAGACGCAGCAGCGTGGAGCGGTCTTCCGGCAAGGTGCTTCCCCGCTCGAAGGCGAGCACCAATTCGGCGCCGGTGCGCGGCAGCCCGATCGCCAGGAACCCGGTCAGGACCTCGTCTTCGGTCACGAGCTTCAGGTAGTGGCCGGACCTTGGATCGGCAAACACGCTTACCCGCGCCCGGCCCTCGTCCCACGGGCCGGCCATCACGTTTCCGGCAACGACCAGTTCCAGGCCCTGGCCCTTGAGCATCAACACGTTCGAGGCCCCCTGTGCGGGGGCCACGGTGCCGGGAGCCAGCGGGCGGCTCGCCGCGTCGGGGGCGGGAGCCCGGTGGGTCAGCAGGAAGTCGGCCAGCCACGCGGCCTGGGCCCAGCCCGGGGCCAGCAACCCGGCCGGGGCGGCGCCGGCCACCTCCGCACAGTCTCCCAGGGCAAAGACGCGGTTCTCGGTGTCGGCCACCAGATACTCGTTGGTTTGGATGCCCCGGCCCACCTTCAGCCCGCAGCCGGCAGCCAGTTCGGTGCGTGCCCTCACCCCGCAGGAGAGCAGCAGCGCATCCCCGGCGATCTCCCCGTGCTCCTCGGTCGCCAGCGCGGTGAACCCGGCTTCGTCCCGCCGCACGGCGGTGGCCCGGACCCCGGAAACGACCTCGACGCCGGCGGCGCGCAGGGATCTTGCCAGCAGCATCCCGCCGTCGGTGTCCACGGCGCGGCCCAGCGGGGCCGGGCCGTGGTGGACCAGCACCGGGCGGTGCCCGGCCTCGGCCATGGCCAGGGCCGCCTCGATGCCCAGGATGCCGCCGCCGAGCACCAGCACCCGGCCCCCGGAAACGAGCACCCGGTTCAGCGCCGCGGCATCCTCGAGCGTGCGCAGCGCCATGACTCCGGCCGGCAGGTTGGCCTCGGCGTGCGGGGAAAAGTCCAGGCCGTTGAGGGTGGGGACCACCGGGCGGGCGCCGGTGGCAAACACCAGCCGGTCATAGCCCAGCGATCGCCCCGAGCCCAGGGATACCAACCGCCGCGAGCGGTCCACCCGCGTGACGGTTTCCCCCAGGTGCAGGCCGACGCCCGCCTTGGCCAGGCGCAGCGGATCGATCATGGCCAAGTGCTCCGGGGAGGTCGCGCCGCTGGCGACCTCGGCCAACAGCACGCGGTTGTAGGCGGGGTGGTCCTCGGCGGAGACGACGTCGAGGGTGAACAGGCCCGCGGCGAGTCCCGGAAGCAGGCCCTCCAGCAGCGAAGCGGCAACCGGGCCGAAGCCAATGACGAGGATGCGTTCGCGGATGGGCTCACTCATGATTCATCTCCCAACGGGTGCAGGGACACCGGTGCGTTCTTGAATTCGGGCATGGCGCTGATCGGGTCCACGGCCGAAGAAGTGAGCAGATTGGCATTCTGGGACCCGGCAAAGTGGAAGGGCAGGAACACGGTGTCCAGGCGCAGCGCGCTGCTCAGCGCAGCCCGGGCCACGACTTCCCCGCGCCCGTTGCGCACCGCGACGCGTTGGCCCTCGGCGATGCCGTGGGCGCGTGCGGTGCCGGGGTGGATTTCCAGGCGCACCTCGGGGGCCGCACCCGCCAGCTCGGCGACCCGGCGGGTCTGCGTCCCGGATTGGTAGTGCTCCAGCAGCCGCCCGGTGACCAGTGCCAGCTGCCTGCGTGTGTGCAGGGCCTCGGGCGGGGTGCCGGGGTAGACCGGAATGAGCCGCGCCCGTGCATCGGGGTGGGCAAAGCCGTCCAGGAAGAGCCGCGGGGTGCCCGAGCGTTGCCCCGGAACGCGCGAGACCGCATGTTCGGTGGAGCAGGGCCAGTAGACCGCGGCCCCGGCATCGAGGTCGTCCCAGTCGACGCCCGAGTAGTCGGCCAGGCCTCCGGCGGAGGCCAGGCGCAGCTCCTCGAAGACCTCGCGGGCATCGGCCGAGAACGTTCCGGGGGAGTCCAGTCGCTTGGCGAGCTCGGCCATGATCCACAATTCGCCGCGCGCGCCTTCCGGCGCGCGAAGTGCCGCCCGGCGGCGCAGCACCCTGCCCTCCAGGTTGGTCATGGTGCCCTCCTCCTCGGCCCACTGCAGCACCGGCAGCACCAGGTCGGCCTCGGCGGCGGTTTCGGAGAGGAAGAAGTCGCAGACCACCAGGAAGTCCAGCCTGCGCAACCCGGCCAGGACCTTCGAGGCATCGGGGGAGGAGAGCACGGGGTTCGAGGCGTGCACCATGAGCATGCGCGCCCCGGATTCGGTGCCCAGGGTGTGCAAGAGCTCGGTGGCGGGGATGCCGGGGCCGGGAATGGTTTCCGGGTCGACTCCCCACACCTTGGCCACGTGCGCGCGGTGGGCGGGATCGGTGATCTTGCGGTAGCCGGGCAGCTGGTCGGATTTCTGCCCGTGCTCGCGCCCGCCCTGGCCGTTGCCCTGCCCGGTGATGGTGCCGAAGCCGCCCCCGGTGGTGCCGGGCAGCCCGAGCAGCAGGGCGAGGTTGATGGCGGCGGTGGTGGTGTCGGTGCCGTTGGCGTGCTGTTCGACCCCGCGCCCGGTCAGGATGAACACGCCCCCTCCCCCTGACTTGGCGCCGGCGGCCGCGGCGGCCAGCGCGCGGGCGGTGCGCCTGATCTCGGCGGCGGGCACGCCGGTGATCGAGGCGACGCGTTCGGGCCACCAGGCACCCACCGAGGCGCGCACCCCCTCCAACCCGTTGGTGCGGGAAGCGAGGTAGTCCTCGTCGATGAGGGATTCGGCCAGCAGCACGTGTGCCAGGCCCAGCAGCAGTTCCAGGTCGGTGCCGGGGGTGGGCTGCAGGTGCCAGCCCGATCCATTGGCGCAGAGCTCGGCGGTGGGGGAGCGGCGCGGGTCGACCACGATGAGTCCGCCGGAATCGCGGGCGTGCGTCAGGTGGCGGACGAAGGGCGGCATGGTTTCGGCGACATTGGAGCCGAGCATCAGGATCATCGAGCCGGCATCCAGGTCAACCAACGGGAAGGGCAAGCCGCGGTCCAGGCCGAAGGCGCGGTTGCCGGCGGCCGCGGCGGAGGACATGCAGAAGCGTCCGTTGTAGTCGATGCGGGAGGTGCCAAGGGCCAGCCGGGCGAACTTCCCCAGCTGGTAGGCCTTTTCGTTGGTCAGCCCGCCGGCGCCGAAGACCGCCACCGCGTCGGCCCCGTGTTCCTTGCGGATCAAGGCCGCGCGCGAGGCCAGCAGGTCAAGGGCCTCGTCCCAGCCCACCGGCTCCAGGTTGCCCGCCGCGGTGCGGCGCAGCGGGGAGTGGAGGCGTTCGGGATGGTTCAGCAGGTTGGCGGCGCTGTATCCCTTGCGGCACAAGGCACCGCCGTTGGTCTCGAAGTCGCGCCCGGTCAGCAGCACCGGCTCGCGGGCCCCGGCACCGGGACTCGGGTCCAGGCTGATGCCGCATTGCAGGGCGCAATAGGGGCAGTGCGTTTGAGTGGTCGTGGGAGCAACGGCGGTGGCTGTCATCTAGATGCTCCGAGCTGCAAAGGCGGTGCCGCGGCGGATGTAGCAGAACCAGACCAGGAACATCATCGCCGCGTAGAAGGCCACGAAGACCATGAAGGCCGCGGTGTAGGAGCCGCTCCGGGACAGGGAGAGCCCGAGGGCCTGCGGGATCAGGAACCCGCCGTAGGCGCCGATGGCGGAGATCAGCCCGAGCGCCGCGGCGCCCTTGCGTGCCGCCGAGACATTGCCGGTGCCGTTCCCGGCGCGCAGGGCGAAGACGATGGGGATCATCCGGTAGGTCGAGCCGTTGCCGATGCCGCTGGCGGCAAAGAGCACCAGGAACAGGGCCAGGAAGACCCAGAAGTTCGCCGCGGGAAGGATCACGACCACGGCCAGGGTCACCAGGCCCATGACACCCAGGGCGCCCAGGGTGATGCGCGCGCCGCCGTGCCTGTCGGCGAGCCTGCCGCCGGCGGGCCGGGCGAGGGAACCGACCAGCGGGCCGAGGAACGCCAGGGAGAGTGCCGCGGTGCCCAGGGTGAAGGAGGAGTAATCGGGGAAGGTGTCGCGGATCAGCTTGGGGAAGACCGCGGAAAACCCGATGAAGGATCCGAAGGTGCCGATGTACAGGGCGGCAATGATCCACAGGTGCCGTTCCTTCAGGCAGGCCAGTGCGCCGCGGACATCCGAACGGGCGTTGGACAGGTTGTGCATGTTGCGCTTGGCGCCCCAGGCGGCCAGCAGGATCAGCGGGATCCAGATCAGCCCGGCCAGCGGCAGCTGCAGGGAACCCGCGGCGAAGACGGTGATGGCGATGGGCACCAGCAGCTGGGCCACGGCGGCCCCCAGGTTGCCGCCGGCCGCGTTCAGGCCCAGCGCCCAGCCCTTCTGCGAGGCGGGGAAGAAGTAGGTGATGTTCGCCATCGACGAAGCGAAGTTGCCGCCGCCGAAGCCTGCAAGCCCGGCCAGGGTCAGCAGCACCCAGAAGGGGGTGGCGGGGTTCGAGACCGCCAGGGCCAGGCCGCCGGCGGGAATCAGCAGCAGTAGCGCCGAGGCGATGGTCCAGTTGCGTCCGCCGAAGCGCGCCACCATGAAGGTGTAGGGAATCCGCAGCGTGGCACCGACCAGGCTGGGCATCGAGATCAGCCAGAAAAGCTGGCTGTTGTCCAGGTCGAATCCGGCCGCCGGAAGGTAGACCGCGACGACGGCAAAGAGCTGCCAGATGACGAAGCCCAGGAATTCGGCGAAGATCGACCAGTAAAGATTGGTCCGGGCGGTGGTGCGTCCGACGCCGTTCCAGAATGCCGGGTCTTCGGCGTCCCAGTTGTTGACCCAGCGTCCCGGCCCCACCTCGAGACGCACCTGCGTGCTCGGCGTGCCGGTGCGATGTTGTTCCTGCTCTAGCTGTGCGCTCAAGGCGGATCGTCCCTTCGTCCCTGGTGGTTGATGCCCTTAAGCATTCCCGAGGGAGGTTTCACTTGGCCGCACTTGTTGTTGCGGGAAGCGAACATGTACATCACCGCGCCGGGCGGGAGGGGGAGGAAACGGAAACCTGTCCGAAACATGGCCCAAGCCCGCTTGCCGGGTCCCGTGTTAAAGGCCCGTGGCCTGCCGGGTTCCACAGGGAACCGGGCAGGCCACGGGCGTTGGGGGCACCGGTCGGCGCCCCCCTACTTCTTGGTGCGGGCTACTTCTTGAGGTGGTCGACCAGCTTCGAGGCGATGCCGTTGTAGCTGCCCGGGGTCAGCTCCAGCAGGCGTGCCTCGGCGTCGGCCGAGAGGCCCAGCGAGGAGACGAACTCCTGCATGCGGGCCGCGTCGACGCGCTGGCCGCGGGTCAGGTCCTTGAGGCGCTCGTACGGGTTTTCCATGCCCTCGACACCTGCAATGGCCTCGGCGCGCATGACCATCTGGATGGCCTCGCCGAGCACCTCCCAGTTGTGCTCCAGGTCGTTGGCCAGCACGGCCTCGGCAACGTCCAGGCGGTCAAGGCCCTTGGCGACGTTGGAAATCGCCAGCAGCGAGTGGCCGAAGGCGGTGCCGATGTTGCGCTGCGAGGAGGAGTCGGTGAGGTCTCGCTGCCAGCGGCTGGTCACCAGGGTGGAGCCCAGGGTGTCGAGCAGGCCGTTGGAGATCTCCAGGTTCGCCTCGGCGTTTTCGAAGCGGATCGGGTTGACCTTGTGCGGCATGGTCGAGGAACCGGTGGCACCGGCAACCGGGATCTGAGCAAAGTAGCCGATGGAGATGTAGCTCCACACGTCGGTGCACAGGTTGTGCAGGATCCGGTTGAAGCGTGCCACGTCCGCGTACAGCTCGGCCTGCCAGTCGTGCGACTCGATCTGGGTGGTCAGCGGGTTCCAGGTCAATCCCAGGCCCTCGACGAAGGAGCGCGAGACTTCCTGCCAGTCGGCGGAGGGAACCGAGGCGTAGTGGGCGGCGTAGGTGCCGGTGGCGCCGTTGATCTTGCCCAGGAACTCGGTCTTCTCGATGCGGTCCAGCTGGCGAGTCAGGCGCCAGGCCAGCACGGCCAGTTCCTTGCCCAGGGTGGTGGGGGTCGCGGGCTGTCCGTGGGTGCGCGAGAGCATCGGCACGTCGCGGGAATCGGTGGCCATGGTGGTGATCTGGTCGACCAGCGTGCGGGCTGCGGGCAGCCAAACGTTCAGCACGGCGTCCTTGATGCCCAGGGCGTAGGAGAGGTTGTTGATGTCCTCGGAGGTGCAGCCGAAGTGGACCAGCGCGGTGAGGTCCTCGATGCCGATGTTCCCCAGGCGGCGGCCGATGTAGTACTCCACTGCCTTCACGTCGTGCACCGTGACGGCCTCGATCTCGGCCAGCTCGGCCACGGAGGCGGCGTTGAAGTCGGTGACGATCTTGCGCAGCGCGGTGCGCTGGGCCTCGGTGAGCGGGGAGGTGCCCGGCAGCACGGAGTTGTCGGTCAGGTGGATCAACCACTCGACTTCCACGTGGACGCGGTCGCGGTTCAGCGCCGCTTCGGAGAGGTGGTCGACCAGCGGGGCCACGGCGGCACGGTAACGACCGTCCAGGGCACCAAGGGCGAGGGGTTCGGATGCAAGTGAAATGCGCGCGGAATCAGCCATGGTGCCCATTCTTTCACGATTCATCCCGAGCATGCCCAGAGCGTGACGCCGCCCACTTCATGCTTATCCACACACCGTGGCCTCCCGCCCGCCGCCGGGACCGGTTGCCGTCACCGTTGATTTAGGACAACGGCACCGGGAAACCGGTGTGGGCACGGAAAGGGTGCGGTGAAAAAGACCATGTTGGAAGCAATTGCCGATGAAATGCTCATGCGGGTGGTTGCCGCCCAGGCCGCGGTGTATCGGGCCCGCGAACAGCTGGACATGGTGATGAACCTGGAATGGGAGTCCCCGGCCGGCAGGGCGTTCCGTGACCGGGCGGCGGAACTTGCGGGCAAGGTCGCGGATCTTGATACCAGGTTGGAGGCCGCCCGCGGGGAAATCTGGGCTGCCCGGGCCGATTTGGCCGAGCTTGAGGCAGTGATCCTTTCCACCATGGGCACGCTGGGGCCCATCCTGACACCCCGGGGCCTGCCGCGCGGGCTGTTCGGCGGGCTCTAGGCCAAGAGAGGTCGCCATGGGATACAACGTACGCGGGGGACCCGGATCGATCAGGTACTCCATCGCCGAACTTGAACGCACCACGACCATGCTCAAGGGCGCCGGCGCGGACCTGTTGGACGGCGCAGCCTTTCTGACGCAGTTCCCCGCATTCCCCGCATTCCCCGCCGCGATGTTGGCACTTGGCACCACGATGCTGCGCCTGCGAGTGGTCGGCGCGGTGGCCGACGTGGGCGAGGCCGCGGCTTTGTGCGCCGCACGAGCGGCTGAAGCCGGATTGATGGCCTTGAATGTGGCGACCGCGCGCATCCGATATGAACAGGTCGAGGCGGAGGCACAGCGCGCCATCAACGTGGCGCGCGGCGACCTGCTGCCGTTGACAGTGATGTGGGATCTGGCCAACAACAAGGGGCGGCCTCGCACCCAAACCACCGAGGACATCATCAACCAGTTGCCCCGCTTCCTGGGTCTGCCCTATGGCCTGTTCCGGGACACCGAACACGGAGGGCTGTTCGAATCGCCCTATCCCGACAGGCTTTATCCTCGGCTCACCGACTTGCTGCTCGGCCAAAACCTCGTTCACCTGACACCGATCGAGGTAGTCGGTCGAAGGCCGGACCGGGTCGTGGACTTTGACGGATCGATCGAGTCCCTGACGGACCTCCAGAAGCTCGCCGAGCACGAACCCCCGGGAAGCCTGTTGGTCACCCGGGTCGAGGGCCCGGAAGGTCCTGTCTACGTGCTCACGCTTCCCGGGACCCAATCCGATCCATTGAAGGACATCGATGAGAACCTCCGCCGGATCAAGGGTGCCGGGCCGGGACGGGAGCTGGGCAACCCCTGGGACGGGGTGGGAATCGTCGAGGGGATGGGCAATGAATCGAAGAACCTTATCCCCTCCATCGAGGACGCCTTGAGGCAGTCCGGGGCGCGGAACGGGGACCGCGTGGTGGTGACCGGATACAGCCAGGGAGGGATCCACGCTGCGAACATTGCCAACGACGAACACCTCAACGAGCTCTTCAACTTTCCGCATCTATCGACATTCGGGTCCCCGACGGGGAGGGTACCCGTCCCGAAGGACACCCATGCGCTGCATCTGGAAGACAAGAACGACTTGGTGCCGGGCACCGACGGCGGCAGGAACCCCGACGAACGCAACAGGCTGACGGTGGTCTTCGACGGTCCAGACGGAACACAAGAGCTGGGGAACGAAGGATTCGGCGAGGCCCACAACCTCGAGAACTACGAATCACACGCCCGTCAGCTGCGCGGCGCAACGGACCCGGGCGTCGTTGAATCACTGGGCCTGCTGGGAGTGCTCTTCGGCCAATCCCGCCAAGGCAGGGTCAGGTCATTCCAATTGGCACGCCAGCCCAGGCCCAAAATGAAACTGCCCGCGAAAGATGAAAAGCGCGGGCGCCTGGACCGGATCGCCCCGCCGCACTGATGCGCGGCGGGGTACATCGCGTCGCCGGAAACCCGGGCGGTGCTAGCGCTGCTTGGGAGCGATCCAACCCATCACGGCCGAGACGATGGAAATGACCAGGGCACCGATGATGGCGTCCCAGAAGAACCTGTCGACGTGCAGCCCGAAGGGCAGGTACTGGGTCAACCAAGAGGTCAGCATCAGCATGGCCGCATTGATGACCAAGGTGAACAAGCCCAGGGTCAAGCAGGTGATGGGCATCGACAGCAGGCTCACGATGGGCCGGACCACGGCGTTGACCAGCCCGAAGACCAAGCCCACCACCAAGTAGGCAAGGACAAGGCCAAGGGTGGCATCCGAGGACGGAGCGGCTGTGACAGTGATGCCGGGGAGAACCCACGCGGCGGCGGCAAGGGCCAGCGCGTTGATCACCACCCGGAGGATGAACGCAATCATGGACCCAATACTGGCACACCTTTCTGTGCCACGGCGGGGCGGGCCAGCCGTTTCCGGCCGAGGGAATGGCGGTGAAACACTTGGCGCCCGCCGGCACGGCAAGGGCTAAGCTTTGGGACATGACCACCGAAAACCCCTTGCCCCTCGATCCGGTCCAGCCCCGCACCGTCATTGGCCGAATGCCGAAGTACGTCGCGGGCAAGCCGCCTCGGGAAATCCCGGGCCTGAATGCCTACAAGCTTTCCTCGAACGAAACCCCGTTGCCGCCGATCCCTGAGGTCATGGATGCGATTCGCGCCCAACTGGACATCAATCGCTACCCGGATCCGATGTCGACCAAGCTGCGCACCGCGCTCGCCGAGTTCCTGTCGGTCCCCGCCGATGACATCGTCACCGGTGCCGGTTCGCTCGGTGCCCTGACCCAGATCCTGGCAACCTTTGCTGGGCAGGACGACGACGGGGTCCAGGACGAAGTGATCTTCGCCTGGCGCTCCTTCGAGGCGTACCCGATCGTGGTCGAAACGGCGGGTGCCCTTCCGGTGGAGGTTCCGTTGCTGGAAGACGGGCGCCACGACCTGGACTCCATGGCTGAAGCGGTCAACGAACGCACCTCGGTGATCCTGCTCTGCACCCCGAACAATCCCACCGGTCCGGCGCTGCGGCGCGACGAGGTCGAAGCCTTCATTGCCAAGGTTCCCTCCAACGTGCTGATCGTCATCGACGAGGCCTACATGGAGTTTGTGCGGGATCCGGAAGCCGTGAACGGGATCGACACCTACCGCAACCACCCCAACGTCATGGTGCTGCGGACCTTCTCCAAGGCGCATGGGCTGGCAAACCTCCGCGTGGGGTACTCGGTATCGCACCCGGAAGTCACCAGCAACATCAGGGTTGCCGCCACGATGTTCGCCGTCTCTTCAGTGGCCGAGGATGCGGCAGTGGCCTCGCTGGCCCACTACGACAAGGTTGTGGAAAGGGTACAAAAGATCGTCGATGAACGTACCCGCGTGGTGGCCGGCCTCGAGGAGCTTGGATGGAAGATTCCGGCGGCCGAGGGCAACTTCGTGTGGTTGCCGCTGGGAGCCAATACCGCCGAATTCGTGGAGTTGGCCTCGGAGCAAGCCTTGGCCGTGCGCGGGTTCGCCGGCGAGGGCGTTCGGGTGAGCATCGGCGAAGACGAGGCCAATACCCGCTTCCTTGAGCTTTGTCGGAACTATCCAAAAGGCTCGACGCTTTCCTAGGGGCGGGTAAGTCGTGATTTGCGGCTTTCCACCGTTAGGCTAGAACAGACAAACCCGCTATATGCCCCATGCGGAATCTATTCCGTGCGGGGCATATTTCATGTACGTAAGGACGCCCTCGGTATGACCAACACCGTGCACGAGCCCTCGGAGCAGGCGCTGATCCAGCTACTTACCCCCGAGGGGGAACGTCGCTCGCACGCCGAGTACGACAGTTACATCCAGGACGTCGACGCGGAAATGTTGCGGGGGTTCTATCGCGACATGGCGCTCACCCGCCGTTTTGACCAGGAAGCCACGGCGCTGCAGCGCCAGGGCCAGCTGGCCCTGTGGGTTCCGCTGCGTGGTCAGGAAGCGGCGCAGATCGGCTCGGGCCGGGCCACCCGGCCCAACGACTACATCTTCCCGACCTACCGCGAACACGGCGTCGCGCTGACCCGCGATGTCGACTTCCCGCAGATGCTGCGGATCTTCCGCGGCATTTCCAATGGCGGCTGGGACCCTCGGGAAAACAACTTCCACATGTACACCATGGTGCTCGCAGCCCAGATGCCGCACGCCACCGGATACGCCATGGGAGTGCAGCGCGACCAGGCCGGCTGGGATGCCGAACGCCTGGAGAAGGACGGCACCGCCGTCGTTGCCTACTTCGGAGACGGTTCCTCCACCGAGGGCGAGGTCCACGAGTCCATGGTCTTTGCCGCCAGCTTCAATTCGCCGGTGGTCTTCTTCTGCCAGAACAACCAGTGGGCCATTTCCGTCCCGTTCCACGTTCAGTCCAAGGTTCCCCTGGCCGAGCGCGCCGCCGGCTACGGGTTCCCCGGAATCCGCGTTGACGGCAACGACGTTCTGGCCGTACTGGCCGTGACCCGCTGGGCCCTGGAACGTGCCCGCCGCGGCGAGGGCCCGGTCTTGATCGAGGCCGTCACCTACCGCATGAGCGCCCACACCACGGCGGACGATCCGACCAAGTACCGGATGAGCGCCGACGAGGAAGCTTGGGTCGAACGCGACCCGCTGTTGCGCCTTGAAAAGCACCTGAAGGAGAACAAGCTCGCCGACGAGGTGTTCTTCAAGCAGGTCACCGTCGACGGCGACGAGATGGCAACCCGGGTCCGCGAGGAAGCCATGGCCTTCCCGGATCCGGAACTCGCCCAGTCCTTTGCCAACGTCTATGCCGAGGCACACCCCTTGATCCAGGAAGAGCTCAAGTGGCACCTGGAATACGAGGCCGGATTCGCCGACACCACCGAGGAAGGGGCCACCCGATGAGCACCACCACGATGACCCTGGCCAAGGCCATTACCGCCGGACTCGACAAAGTCCTGGCTTCCAACCCCAAGTCCCTGCTCATCGGCGAGGACATCGGACGCCTGGGCGGCGTCTACCGCATCACCGACGGGCTGATCGACACCTACGGCGCGGACCGCGTGATCGACTCACCGCTGGGCGAGGCCGGAATCATCGGCACGTCCATCGGCATGGCCATCCGCGGCTACTCGCCGATCGCCGAGATCCAGTTCGACGGCTTCGTCTTCCCGGCCTTCAACCAGATCACCACCCAGCTGGCCAAGATGCGTGCCCGCTCCGAGGGCCGCTTCGGGGCACCGGTGGTCATCCGCATTCCCTACGGCGGGGGCATCGGTTCCATCGAGCACCACTCCGAATCCCCGGAGGCGCTCTTCGCGCACACCGCCGGGCTGCGCATCATGACCCCGTCCAACGCGCACGACGCCTACTGGATGATCCAGCAGGCCGCAGCCTGCCAGGACCCGGTGATCTTCTTCGAGCCCAAGAAGCGCTACTGGCTCAAGGGCGAGGTCGACACCGAGAACCCGGCCGCCGACGCCTTCAAGGCCCAGGTCATCAGGCCCGGCGAGGACGCCACCATCGTCACCTACGGCCCGCTGGTGCCCGTCGCCTTGGCAGCCGCCGAGGCGGCCCGCGAGGACGGCCGCTCCGTGGAGGTCATCGACCTGCGCTCGGTCTCCCCGATCGACTTCGACACCATCACCGAATCAGTGGAAAAGACCGGCCGGCTCATTGTCACCCACGAGGCGCCGACCTTCGGCGGCATCGGCGGGGAAATCGCCGCCCGTGTGGGCGAGCGCGCCTTCCTCTCGCTGGAGGCCCCGGTCATCCGCGTCGGCGGGTTCCACATGCCCTACCCGGTGGCCAAGGTCGAGGAACAGTACCTGCCCGACATCGACAAGGTCCTCGAGGCACTCGATCGGTCCTTCGCCTACTAAATGAGTGGTGCGCACGAGCGCCACCGCACCGCTGCAGCATTGTTTCTTAAAGGAGTCAGACGATGAGCACCTTCAACCTTCCCGATGTCGGCGAAGGCCTCACCGAGGCCGAAATCGTCGGTTGGAAAGTCAAGCCCGGGGACACCGTGGTCGTCAACCAGGTCTTCGTGGAAATCGAAACCGCCAAGTCCCTGGTCGAACTGCCCAGTCCCTACGCCGGGGTGGTCAAGGAACTGCATGCGGCCGAGGGCGAGACCCTGGCCGTAGGCGCCCCGCTCTTTTCCGTGGACGAGGTCGGTTCCCGCCCTGCCCCGCTGGCCAACGTGCCCGAGGTGGCGGACATCGCCGAGTCAGATACCCCCGTTGCCAGCGAGGAACCGGGCCCGTTGGTCGGCTCGGGACCCAAGGCCGACGCGGTCAAGCGCCGTGCCCGCAACAACCGCCCGGCCCCGATCAAGCCGGCCAAGGCCGCCGGCCCGCAGGGAAGCGCCCCGGCGATCCCGGCGGCGCTGGCCGACACGATCTCCCGCCGCGCCACGGAACTCGGCCATGCCGGAACGCGCCTGACGGCCGCCGCCAAGCCCGCGGTGGCGGCATTCGTGGACCGCGTCCTGGCCAAGCCGCCGGTGCGCAAGGTCGCCAAGGAGCTTGGGGTGGATTTGGCCCAGGTCACCGGAACCGGCGGCCAGGGCGAAATCACCCGCGACGACGTCTTCTCCTACAAGGCCCAGCGCGAGGCCGAGCGCGACGCGGCCCCGATGTTCTGGTCGGCCAAGGGCCAGGAAGTGGACGGCCGGGTTGTCCGCACCCCGGTGCGCGGCATCCGCAAGGCCACCGCCAAGGCCATGGTCGAATCCGCCTTCAGCGCCCCGCACGTGTCGATCTTCGTGGACGTGGATGCCTCGCGCACCATGGAATACGTGGCCCGGCTGAAGAAGAGCCGCGATTTCGAGGGCATCAAGGTCTCCCCGCTTCTGGTGCTGGCCAAGGCCGTCATCTGGGCCGCGGCACGCAACCCCTCGGTCAACGCCTCCTGGGTGGAGACGGAGAACGGGGCGGAAATCCAGGTCAAGCACTTCATGAACCTGGGCATCGCCGCAGCCACGCCGCGTGGCCTGCTGGTCCCGAACATCAAGGAAGCGCAGGACCTGTCCATGCGCGAGCTGGCCATTGCGCTCAACGACCTGGCCGAGACCGCCCGCGCGGGCAAGACCTCCCCGGCGGACATGACCGGCGGCACGCTGACGGTGACCAACATCGGCGTGCTGGGGATCGACACCGGAACCCCGATCATCAACCCCGGGGAAGTGGCGATCGTTGCCTTCGGCACCATCCGGCAGAAGCCGTGGGTTGTCGACGGCGCCGTGGTGCCGCGCTGGATCACCACCCTGGGCGGATCCTTCGACCACCGCGTGGTCGACGGGGACCTGTCGGCGCGCTTCATGGCTGATGTCGCCTCGATCATGCAGGAGCCCGCGCTGCTGCTGGACTGATCGTTATCCTTTCGTGATGCCCGGATGGTCACCGGGCATCACGGGGCGGACATAAGAGGGGTACTGGTACCTTCCGGCAAAATGCCGGAGTCAGAGCCCAAGGAGCACACCGTGAGGAACGCACCGAAACCGTCCACCCTGTCCGCCCACCCGCCCTTCCGCCGCCGGCGCCTCCTGTTGGCCGCCGGCGCCGTGGCCTCCGCCCTGCTGATCGGCGGCCCGGGGATCGTCCCCGCATTCACCGCGCCCGGCCCGGCCTCGGCCAACCCGGCCGTTGCCCCCGAGGCGCCGGCGTCCATCGACACGTCGGAATGGCAGACCTTCGACAAGTACGGGATTGCCTTCGACTATCCCGCCGACTGGGAAATCCTGCGCTACACCTGCGACGGCTGCGAGGTCGATGATCCGCCGCTGCCGGAAAACGAGTACACGCCGTGGAACATCGTGGACGAGAACGGGGTGCGGGTGGCCCACGTGTTCCCGAACTTCGTGGGCGACACCGACGGGGATATGGGTTTGTACAGCCGCACCGACCTGGACACGGCCGCGGCCCAAGGGATCGGCTATGAGCCGACCAGCCTGGTCTTCGAGCACGTGCGGATCGATTATTCGCAGGCGTCCGTGACGGGAACCGAGCGCAAGGCGCAGCAAGCGAAGCTGATGCTCTCCTCGGACGCCAACCTGGCAACGCGTGATCAGTACCCCTTCCTCCCGTACTTCCACCCGCGGGCCGGGGCAGCAACCTGGATCCAAACCACGCCGGAGTTCATGGAAACCGGCGGCATGGACCAGAACCACGTCACCAAGGGCGAGGCCAGGCAGTTCATGGACAGCGAGAGCTACCGGACGATGAAGCAGGTCATGCTTTCGGTCCGGGCCGGCTCCTTCTGAGTCCCGTCCGCCGCGGGCTACCCGTCCGGGATCGTCGGGATTCCGGGCGGGAAGCCCCCCTTTTGCCGCCCGCGTCCGGCCCGGGGTCATGCCGGGCGGACCTGTCGGCGCGGTTCGCGGCCAATGTCGCCTCGATTTTGCGGGAGCCGGCACTGCTGATTAACTGACATGCGTGTCGGTACTTCCGGGAAAGTGTCCAGTGTCGGTGCCACGCGCAGTGCGCGCATCGCACCGGGCATGGCCGGCCTTTGCAAGCGTGCACTGGATGGGGCACAGTGGGGAAGGTATCGATGTCCGATTTGGCACTCGCGCCCAGGAGACAACCGATGAGCAATTGCCCCGATGCAACCCCGGCCGGCAAGCCGAAGACGATGGCCAGGGCATTGGGTGTTGCCTCGCTGCTGGGCATGCTCTTGCTCTCCGGATGCGTTGACGTCGCGCCATGGGCAGCGGATGATTCCAGCACCATCGACTCGACGCCCTTCGGCCCCCCGCAGGATCCGTCCAAGCAGCCGGTGGCGGGGGACGGCGGCAACCCGTCGGCAATCCCGTCCCCGAAACCCGCCGACGCGATCAACACCTCTGGCTGGAAGACCTTCGCGACCCAGGGCCTGAGTTTCAAGTACCCTCCCGACTGGAACATCGAGGAGGACGACTGCAGCAACTGCAACGCCACGGCCAAGCCGCTGGCGGACCCGTTCACCAAGTGGGACATCGAGGACGCGGACGGCAACGAGATCGCCGAGTTCCGCGCCGACTCGGCCACGGACACCGACGGGGACATGAGCACCTACCAGCGCACCGTGCTGGAGTCCACGCCCGTGAAGGCGGACTTCCTCGCCCCCGCAGAGGTGGTCTTCGAACACTTCGTCCTTCACACCCGCGGCAAGGAAACCGAGCAGAAAGTGCTGCTGATGCTCAATGACGCGGCAGCAACCAAGGCGCGGGACGAGAGCCCCGCACTGAGTTTCTTCCGGCCGAAGAAGGACTTCGGCAGCCAGATGACAAGTTCCGACGACCTGGCCGAGGAACTGGGATTCGACGACGACCACGTGAGCCTCGCGGATGCCAGGAAGATCATGGCGAGCCGGGACTACCGACTGTTGCGGGCAGTGATGCTCAGCATGCGTGTTGAGAAGTAGCATGGAGACAAACGCAAGCAACGAGCCGACGCGGAAGAACCGAGTGAATCACGAGCTGTATGTAAAGATCTGCGGACTTCGCACACCCGAGACCGTCGCGGCGGCCGTTGACGCGGGCGCCAATGCGGTGGGTTTCGTATTTGCCCCCGGCAGTCCGCGAACCGTCGAGCCGGAACTCGTGAAGACGCTCGTTGCGCAGGTGCCCGAACATGTCGAAACCGTCGGGGTCTTCCGCAACCAGCCGGTTCAGGACGTCATCGACATCGCCCGCCGGGCGGGCGTCGGCACCGTGCAGCTGCACGGCAATGAACCGTACGCGGATCTCGAGGCGCTCCATGCACAGGGGTTTGCGACGCTGCGTGCCCTTTCCATCGACGACTATCGCGCAATGGACGACGCCGAACGAAACCGCTGGGAATCCGGGCGGATCCTGCTGGACGCGGTCGAGCCCGGGGCCGGCGTCACCTTTGACGCCTCGGAGCTTCTCGCGGCGCCCCCCGCCGGAACCTGGATCCTGGCCGGGGGACTGAACCCGGGGAATGTTTCGCACCTGGTCGGCATCCTGCACCCGGCCGGCGTGGATGTCTCCTCCGGCGTCGAATCCAGCCGCGGAACCAAGGATGCCGGGCTGATCGAGGCCTTCATCTCGGCGGCACGTTCCTCCGACTCGACCACCGCCTGGACCACCGCCTAGGCACCGCAACGGCGGCGAATTCCGTGTCCCGCGCCTCATCCGAGGGGCGTTCGCGCCGCGCACTGATACTTGTAAGCTCTGAATCAAGCTGGAACATGTATTTCCCATAAGTAATCTTTGCGTCCTAATCTGGCTGTGGAGCACATCGGTGCCCCATGACCGGAGGTGGACGACGTGGAAGTACGTCAGATGCGTTACTTCATTGCCGTTGCCGAGGAAAGGCACTTCGGCCGTGCGGCCCAACGCCTGCACATGGCCCAGCCCCCACTGTCCCAACAGATCAAGTCGCTCGAGGAGCAACTGGGCACCCAGCTGTTGGTGCGCACCACGCGCAAGGTCGATCTCACCGCGGCCGGTGAACTGCTCCTGACCCGCGCCCGCTTGCTGCTCGCCGAGATCGACAAGCTCGAACAAGACGTCAAGCTCGTGGGCCAGGGTGCCAGCGGCGTGCTCCGGGTCGGCGTCTCCGGCACCGCGACCTACCGCCTGATGCCCATGATCGTGCAGGCCGCCCGCGTCCACATGCCCGGCCTGCGCCTGAGCGTGCAGGGGGAGATGCTCACCCCCGAAATGGAAATCGCCTTGGAAGAGCAACGCGTGGATGTCGCGGTGCTGCGCCCGCCGATCCGGTCGAACCAACTGAGCCTGAAGTTCCTGGAGAAGGACGAACTGGTCGTCGCGCTGCCCGAGGACCATGTGCTGGCCTCGCGCGGGCTGCTGGACCTCTCGGACCTGGCCGAGGAACCCTTCATCACCTACCCGCTGACCTCCGCGGTGAATGCCATCTCCACCGAGGCCTGCCGCCAGGCCGGCTTCAGCCCCCACATCGTCCAGGAAACCCAGGAAACCTCGACCCTGCTTTCATTCGTCGCCGCCGGGATGGGCGTTGCCCTGGTCCCCACCGCCCGGCGCATGTTCGCACTCCAGGGAATCGTCTTCCGCCAATTGCGCAACGCGCCGGCGGTCGACCTCGCGGTCGCCTGGAAGACGGACAACGAAACAGCCCTGCTGAAAAAATTCTTGGACCTCTTTGAGACTCCAGCCCCCACGGAAGGAAACCCGGCGTGAAGATCCTACGCATCGAAGCGATCCCCTATTCGATTCCCTATACCCACCCGCTCAAGTTCGCCAGCGGGCAGGTCACCGACGCCGAGCACGTGCTGGTGCGCATCCACTCGGACGAGGGGCTTGTCGGCGAGGCGGACGCCCCGCCGCGCCCCTACACCTATGGCGAGACCCAGGCATCGATCATCACCATCATCGAGAATGTCTTCGCTCCGCAGCTGATCGGGCTCGATCCCTTCGACCGCGGCAAGGTGCACGAGGTCATGGCCCGGACCATCCACAACCAGGTGGCCAAGGGCGCCGTCGACATCGCATTGTGGGACCTGATGGGCAAGGTGCTGGGCACCCCGGTGCACAAGCTGCTGGGCGGCTACACCGACTCGATGCGCGTCTCGCACATGCTTGGCTTCCGCCCGGCACAGGAGCTGCTCGACGAGGCCCTGCGCTTCGGCGAGGAATTCGGGATCACCACCTTCAAGCTGAAGGTCGGGCGCCGCCCGCTGGCCCTGGACATCGAGGCCTGCCACGTGCTGCGTGCCGGACTCGGCGACGACGTGGAGCTGTACCTGGATGCCAACCGCGGCTGGAGCGCCAACGAGGCCATGGAGGTTCTGCGCCGCACCGAGGGACTTGGCCTGACCGCCCTGGAAGAACCCTGCGACGCCAAGGAAGCCATGAGCCGCCGCAGGCTCGTGGAGAAGTCCCCGATCCCCATCGTGGGCGACGAGTCGGTGCCCACCGCAGGCGACGTCTCCCGCGAACTGCTCTCCGGCGGCTCGAACGCGATCTGCATCAAGACCGCCCGCAGCGGGTTCACCGAGGCCACCGAGATCCTGGGCCTTTGCACCGGGTTGGGCGTGGACGTCACCATGGGCAACCAGATCGACACGCAAGTCGGATCGCTGGCGACAGTGACCTTCGGCGCTGCCCACGAGGCCACCACCCGCCGCGCCGGCGAGCTGTCCAACTTCCTGGACATGGCCGATGACCTGCTGGCCGAACCCATTCGCATCCAGGGCGGGCGCATCTCGGTGCGCAACGTCCCGGGTGTCGGCGCTGCCATCGACGAAGACAAGCTCACCCGTTACCGCCAGAACTAGTCCCTTACCAATCACGCCTAATCCAGGAGAAGACATGATATTCCTCGCCCGCATGGACGTAACCTTCCCGGCCCACCTGACCGAGGCGCAGATCGCCGATTTCCAGGTCCGCGAGAAGGAATACTCGGGCCAGCTGCAGAGCAGCGGCAAGATGGCAGGCATCTGGCGCATCGTCGGCGAGTACGCCAACCACTCGCTGTTCGACGTCGAGTCCAACGACGAGCTGCACCAGATCCTCAGCGGTTTCCCGATGTACCCGTACATGAAGATCAAGGTCACGGCGTTGGCTAAGCACCCGAACTCGATCCGCTAAACCAGGTCGCTTTTCGGACGCCGCGCGGTCCGTGGCACCGAAGGCACGCCAAGGGGGCGTGTCTTCGGTGCTGCGGACCGTTTTTGGTGTGGGCGTGGTGCGGTGGCGGATCCGGGCGGTGTTCAGCCGGGGGAGCCGGGCAGGGCGGGGGCCGTGGAAGTGTATTGGGCCCCGGTGGGGGTGGTGATCAGGATGGTGTGCCGCACGCCGACTACGCGTGCCCGAGATTGAAATCCGACCCGAGCAGTCGTCGACTTATATGCTGAAGCTCTGAATGGAGTGAAAAGAAGTATTTCCCTCTTCTCAATAACCGGCATACATTGAATGCATGGAAAGTCGCTGTGACTGCAATCACCGCATCATGTGATATCGAACCAGCGCATCAACACCCCCTCCAACAGGAGATAGAAGGAGCAACTCGTGAGCACCGAAACCACCGCCAGCGCCGCAGCCTCAGGCAACGCAGCCACCGACCGTTTCCGCCAGTCCGGCAAGACCTCCGCCATCCAGGCCGACGTCGAGCGCGTCAACCTGCTGGCCAGCAAGCTGATCAAGGCCGCCAACGACATCGTCCTCGAAGAGCGCGTGAGCTACGACGAGTTCAACGCCCTGAAGGCATGGCTGATCAAGGTCGGTGAAGACGGCGAATGGCCGCTGTTCCTGGACGTGTGGCTTGAGCACTCCGTCGAGGAGGTTGCCACCGACCACCGCGAGGGCAACAAGGGCTCCATCGAGGGCCCGTACTACATCCCGGAGGCCCCGGAGCAGCAGTCCCCGGCCACCATCCAGATGCGCGACGACGAGCAGGGCACCCCGCTGCTCTTCCAGGGCCAGGTCCGCAGCACCGACGGCAGCCCGCTGTCGAACGCCAAGATCGAGCTGTGGCACGCCGACGAAGAGGGCTTCTACTCGCAGTTCGCACCGAACATCCCGGAATGGAACCTGCGCGGCAGCTTCATCGCCGACGCGGAAGGCAACTTCCAGATCAACACCATGCAGCCGGCTCCGTACCAGATCCCGACCGACGGTGCCTGCGGCCAGCTGATCGCCGCCGCCGGCTGGCACGCCTGGCGTCCTGCCCACCTGCACCTGAAGGTCTCGGCCCCGGGCCACGAGCTGCTCACCGCCCAGCTGTACTTCCCGGGCGACGCGCACAACGACGACGACATCGCCACCGCGGTGAAGCCGGAACTGCTGCTCGAGATCCAGCCGGCCACCGAGGGTGCCGGCGTGCAGACCACCTATGACTTCGTGCTGGATCCCGAAGCCAAGTAGGTTTCCCCCACCTCGCAGCGGCGGGGCCCCCGATAGGCATTCGGGGCCCCGCCGTTGTCGTACCACCGTACTTTCCGCGATGCCGCCCGCGGCATCGCCGCCGGGTCCCAAGGCACTGCGCAGACGGTGCCCGATTCCCGGTACTTCATTTGAAAGAGAACCCGCCATGACCCAGGAAACCATGTTGAAGTCGACGGATGCCCAAGACTTGCTGAGCGCATTTGGCCGATTCACCACCGGCGTCACGGTGGTCACCACCCAGGGAACCGACGGCAACGCATACGGTGCCATGGTGACCGCGTTCACGGCGGTGTCGGTTGACCCGCCGCTGGCCCAGATCACCCTGACTCGCAGTTCCAGGGCAGCCAAGCACCTGGACGGGTCGTCCTTCGCCATCAACATCCTCTCGGCAGACCAGCTGGAGGTTGCCAGGCACTTTTCAGGACAACCGATCGACCGAGAGCCCGAATGGGTCCTTCACGGAAATGTCCCGGTGCTGGTGGGCAACGCAGCCACGCTGGAATGCCGGGCATGGAACAACTACGACGGCGGCGACCACATCATCGTGGTTGGCGAAGTGCGGTCGCTGACTGTGGGAACCGCGGAGCCCCTGCTCTGCCACGCGGGTGCATTCCACCGCATTGGCGAGCGGCTCGAGGACGGCCAAGACAAAAGCTGGTTCGCCGGCGCCAAGTCCTTCCAGCCGTTCATCCCGCAGAACCACTGAACCTCGCCACCCAACGGCGCGGATCATCCACCCATCAATCCATGCATTACTTGGCCACAAAGGAGCACACCATGTTTGTCTCACCACGGCGAAAGACCGCAGGAGAACACCGTCCCGCAACCATCTTGCGGAGCACCACCGAAACCGCCCGGGAACTGAACCACTGGGCCTGGACCGGGTGGATGCCCGAATCCGAACGCGATTTGTCCCAATCCGGACCGCAGTCCACGGAACACCACACCTCCATGCTTGCCGCCTAAACTTCCGTCCCGAGCAGCACGGACACTTGCGAGAGGCCCAAGACAGCAACGACGCTGTCTTGGGCCTCTCGCGTACTTGCCCTGGGTTCCAGCCGCACGTCGGGGGAGATGCGGCGGGCCGAGACGACGGGCCTGGAATTACCGAACGGGCTCTCGCCACGTGTCGCAGCGCCGATACTCAATCGAGGCCAGCAAGAAACTCCGTTGCGTCTGCCGCCACCTCTTCCGGGCATTCCCACAGAACCAGGTGACCGGCGTCCGGATAGACCTTCAGGACCGATCCCGCGATGCGTGCGGCCAGGGTCTGCTCGTCGGCGAGTGACAGCAAGTGGTCGTGCCCGCCCCACAGGATCAGCGCGGGTGCATCCACGGTTCCCGATTCGGTGGGCGGCGTGGCCTCGCACAGCCCGTCCAGGATGGCCCGCCACACGTGTGCGGGCATTCTGGTTCCGTCGTCCACGCGGTCATCGATGAACCATGCGGGAACCTCGTGCAGCAGCGGGAACCAGGAAAGCGATTCGCGGACCCACGCCGCGCTGACGGGGTCCGTCAGGGCCTCGACCTTCTCCGCGAAGCTGGGCCGCCCCCGCAGGCTCAGCGGCGCACCCACCAGCACCAGTGCAGCGACCCGTTCCGGGTAGCCCACGGCCAGCGCCTGGGCCACGTACCCGCCACTTGATGAGCCGAGGACGAATGTCCGGGCAACGTCCAAGGCCCCGAGGATCGCATCGGCATCCGCGGCCTGTTCGGCCAGCGAGTAGCCGTCGGCCGGCTTGTCCGCATCCCCCTGGCCGCGCAGGTCCGGCGCGTAGACCCTGAAACCGGTGAGCAAGGGTGCCAGGCGGTCAAAGCTTTCGAAGGATTCTCCCCACGCATGCAGCAACAACAGCGGCCTGGCATCCGCGTCTCCGTCGATGAAACACGGCACCTCGATGCCCGTGGCGAGCCTGAGCTTCCTGACCTCGGATCCCATGGTTTCAGGTTACGCCGGCGGGCCCCGGCTGCCCATGCCTAGCCGTCGGAGTCCCGGTACCGCGCGGCGAGCTCGGTGCGCGAGGACACCCCCAGCTTCGCGTAGATCCTGGTCAGGTGGTACTGGACCGTCTTCGCGCCGATGAACAGCTCCTCGGCGGCCTTCTTGTTGCTGGCCCCCGCACAGACCAGCGAGGCCACCGCCTTTTCCTGGGAGGTGAGCGTCGACCAGTCGGCGGCATCCCGGCGCGGGACACTGATGCCGGTGGCCTGCAGCTCGCGGTTGCAACGCTCGATGTAGATCGTGGCCCCCAACTGGGTGTAGCCGGCCAGCGCCCGGGTCAGCGGAGCTGCGGATTCACCGCGTTTTCCGGCACGACGCAGTGATTGGCCGTAGGCGTACTCGATGTTTGCCCGAAGGACCGGCAGCGTGAGGCCCTGCAACTGGGCCAACGCCTCCTCGAAGGCGTCGCGCGATCCCTCCAGGTTGCCACGCGAACCGAGCACCTGCCCGCGCACCACCAGGAAGCGTGCGATGGTTGAGCGGTGTTTACGCTTGCGGGCAGCAGACATGAGCGGATCCATGAACTCCAGGGCCTCGTCGAAGCGTTCCTTGCGCACCAAGGCATCGGCGTACATGTCGTGCCACGGCCAGAACCCCGGCTCGTCGATCCCGCGCGAGCGGTCCAGCAGCAACAGGGGTTCCAGCGCCAGGATTACCTCGTCGTAGTCGGCGCGGGCGCGGGCCGCCGCCGCCCTGGCCATCCGGTAGGGTACCTGCATCACCTCGTAGCTGCCGGTCCTGGCCCAGGCCTTGGCCAAATGGGCGTCGACTTCCTCCTGCTCGCCGCGCATGGCGTGGATCTGCACCGCGGTGTAGTGCAGCAGCGGGCGAACCAGCTCGATGCCGGATCGTTCCTGCAACGCGACACCTGCCCTCACCGTTTCCAGGGCCTGGTCCCAGTCCCCGGCCGAGTATTCGGCCCGGGCCAGCCACGCCCTGGCCCACAGGGCAATCCGGTGGGAACCCTCGGTGTAGTCGGTGGAACTGGAAATCATGAGTTCGTGCCTGGCCAGCTCAACCTGGTCGCCGGCCACATGCAGCCATCCCATGGCCATTTCGGCGCGCTGGCGCTGGGCGCCGGTGGGGAGGATGGCGAGCATTCGTGCCAGGATCTTCTCGCCCTCGGGACCGCGCCCGAGCATGCCCAGGCCCAGTCCCTGGATGGCCGAGGATTCCACGGCTACGGGGCTTCCCTCATCTGCCAGCTCGAGGGTCCGTTCGGCCCACTCCACCAACTTGAGTCCATCCAGCCGGCCCAGCGAGTCAAGGACCCTGCGCTGGGAAACGGTGGCCATGATCTCGGTTTGCCGGGCCTCCTCGGCACCCGTCCACGCGCGGGAGAGCCAACGGTCGGCGGTCAGTGCCTGTCCCTGGAGGATGGCGATGTAACCGGAGAGCAGGTCGCTCTCGGGGCTGGCGGCCAGGCTGGCCAGCTCCTCTGAATAGGCCAGTGCACGGGGCAGCTCGCCGGCCGCCACCGTGGCATCGACGGCCTTGAGAAGGAGCGGCTCGCGGTCGGCAGCGTTCGTTGCGAGGTGGGCCGCCCGGTGCAGGGCAATGGCGGCGGATGACCACTCGCCCTTGCCGGCCTGCATCTCTGCAAAGAGCTCCAGCTGGTGCGACAGGGCCGGGTCAGAGAGCAACGTGGCGTCTGCGCGGTGGGCCAGGGCGTCGCCTGCACTGTCCCCCAGGGAGGCGGCGGCGGCGTGCAGGGCCAGGCGCCGTGAGAGGGGGACCAGGTGGTAGACGGCCATGTGCCTGATGTGCCCCTTGAACTGCAAGGAAAGATTTCCGCCGCTGCCTGCAACCTCCACCAGACCCGAAGCCACGCACTCTTCGACCAGGGGCAGTGGTTCGTCGACCTCGGCCAGTGCGACGATCATGTCCAGCCGCGGACCGGGGCCCAGGATGGCGGCGGCCTCGAGGAGGGACCGGGCCGGGACCGACAGGGCGTCCAGGCGCTCGGCAACATCTGCGGTCACTGCCCGGGGCGCCGGGAACCGATTATTGAGGTGGTTCCAGGATTCATCGGGGTTTTCGCGGATCAGCTCCAAGGCGGTGTGGATGTTGCCCTCGGTGTAGGCGGCCAGCTGGTCGGCCGCTGCCGCGGAGAGCTCCACTCCAAGCCTGGAAACGGAAATCTCCTTCAAGGCAGCTGCCGTTGGCGGATCCAGTTCGATCGTGGTGCTGTGTGGTGACTCGAGGAGCTCGCGGGCCCCCGGCGGCAGGAAGGCGGCTTCCTCCTGGCGGAGGGTGAGGATGATCAGCAGTTTTTCGGTGCGAAGCCGACGCCAGGCAAACAGGAGTGCCGCGAGGGACGCGGCGTCGGTCCACTGCAGGTTTTCCAGCAGGAGGATTCCGCTCTGCTTTCCCGCGTTGCGGATGAAGGCGAGCAGGCGTTCGGGCAGTGGAGCCCCACCAGCCGTATCGGTTGGACCGAGCAATTCCTGCAGGGCGGATCCGGCCAGGTCCCTTTCCCACCGCGCCCCGGCGGTACTCCAGGAGGCGAGGTGCCTGTTATTGTCCATGAAGCGTCGAACCAGGGTGCTTTTTCCGCAACCGGCAGGGCCGCTGACAACCACCAGCTGGGCGCTGCCGCCCTCGGCCAGCTGCAGCATCCGCGCCAAGAGGGCCAATGTTCGTTGTTGATGCATGGATCCGCCCCAGCCAACCTTTCAATGTAAGAAGAGGGGGCCGCGCGAACATCGTTGTTCACGCAGCCCCCGGTGACCGGTTGTCCACCCGGCCTATGGTTACTTGGCGATCTTGACCGGTGCCGTGTAGCCGGCAGCCAGCTGGGTCTCCGAGTTGCGCAACGGCACACAGGCGGTCACCAATGCACCAACGATAGCAACCCCGGCGAACACGTAGAAGGCGACGTGGTTCTGGACGCCCGCTGCCATGAGCAGCCCGCCGATCAGGGGTCCGAAGATGCCGCCCAGGCGGCCGAACCCGGCACACCAGGCAACACCGGCGCCGCGGGCGGCGGAGTTGTAGTAGTTCGACACGAACCCGTAGATCAGCACCTGGGTGCCGATGGTTCCCACGCCGGCCACGGCAACCAGCGCGAGCAGGATTCCGAAGGGAAGGTGCAGGGTCAGCATCACCATGGCCACCGCGGCGAGGAAGAACGTCGTGGAAACCACGCGCTTGGCACCGACGCGGTCGGCGCTCACGGAGGCGATCAATCCGCCGAAGACGGCGCCGGCATTGAGCACCAGCAGGAAGGCGAGCGAGTAGGACTTGCCGTAGCCGAACTGGGACATGATCTGCGGCAGCCAGGTGTTCAGGCCGTAGGTCAGCATCAGGCCGGCGAAACTCATGAGGCCCAGCAGCAAGGTGGGCAGCGCGTACTTCCGCGAGGCCAGGGCGCGGAAACCGATCTTGGTGTCAACGGGTTCGGGGACCAGCACGTGGGCGCCGGTGGGGGCCGGTGCGGTGATCGGGACGCCGGTGCGGATGGAGACGCGCTGGGCTTCCTCGGTGCGCCCGCGGGCCATCAGCCATTCGGGGGACTCGGGCAGCTTCGCCAATGCCATCGGCAGCAGGAAGAGAATGGGGGTCGCGCCGATGAGGAAGAGCCCGCGCCAGCCGACAAGATCCAGCAGGACGATGGCCAGCAGTGATGCCAGGACCCCGCCGACGGGCACGCCGGAGTACACGATGGCGTTGTAGTAGTTGCGCTTGCCCTTGGGGGCGAATTCGGCCACGACGGCACCGGCGGTGGCAACCAGTGCCCCGACGCCGATCCCGGTGAGGAAGCGCAGCCCGCCGAACGCGATCACGTTCGGGGCCATGGCGGTCAGGCCCATGCCCAGGGAGAACCAGATGATGCCGGCGATCATGATCTTCCGGCGGCCGAGGTAGTCACCGATCGCGCCGGTGACCAGAGCGCCGACCATGACCCCGAAGAGGGCCCAGCTGCCGAGCACGCCGGCGGTGGCGGGGCCGATCGCACCGAGCTGGGTCGGGTCGTTGAGCAGGGTGGAGACGACGGTGCCGTAGACGACCAGGTCATAGCCGTCGAAGATCAGGGCAATGGCCGCGATGGCCACCACCCAGCGAACGGTGCTTTGTTGCTTCTTGGTGGCGCTTGCTTCCGGTGATTTCACGATTTGCTCCATATTTTCATGGGCCCCGGGCGCACGACGATGTGCGGGTATTCGGGGCACGGACAAGTACCGCGGCGGAAGGGCCGCGGGGTGGAAGCCGTGACCCGGGGAAACCGGGCGTCAGGCCGTGGGTAGCACGCAGGCGGCGGGGGGAACCGCCGCCTGCACACCAGAGAAGGTAACTATCTAGCCGAGGTCTCCTCCGGCCACCGGCAAGGTGCTGCCGGTGATGTAAGAAGCCTCGTCGGAGGCCAGGAACGCGATGGGACCGGCCTGCTCGTCGAGGGTTCCGTAGCGCTTGAGCAGGGTCGAATCGACGGTCTGGTCCACGATCTGCTGGTACCAGGCCTTTTCCTGCTCGCCCTCGGGGGACGGGCCGCGCTTGACCAGGCGCTCGGGGGCTTCGGTGCCGCCGGGGGCGGTGGCCACCACGCGGATCCCGTAGGCGGCACCTTCCATGGCGAGGGCCGAGGTGATGGCCTTGACCCCGCCCTTGGCCCCGGCATACGGGACGCGGTTGACACCGCGGGTGGCAACCGAGGAGACGTTCACGATGGTGCCGGATCCGGCCTTGATCATCTCGGGGAACGCGGCGCGGCACATCCACAGGGTCGGGAAGAGCGAACGCTGGATCTCCTTGCCGATCTCCTCCGGGGCGTAGTGCTCGAACGGCTTGGCCCAGATGGTCCCGCCGACGTTGTTGATGAGCACGTCGATCCGGCCGTATTCGGCCACTGCCGCGGTGACCGCGGACATCGCGCCTTCGAAGGCCTCGAGGTCGGCGGTCACGCTCAGCGCGTTGACACCGTGGGTCCGCAGACCCTCGGCGACGTCGTGGACCAGCGGGGAGCGGTCCACCAGGACCAGGTCCCCGCCCTCGGAGGCGATCCGTCGGGCCACGGCCCAGCCAATGCCCTGGGCGGCACCGGTGATCAGAACGACCTTGGAGGCAAAGCGTCCGGCATGGAAGGACTCGGGCAGTGGAGCCGCGAAGGTCTCGTTGGACTGGGCGTTGTCCGCGCTCATCAGGCCTGGCCCCGTTCGGCGGCGGCCATGGTGGCCTTGGCGTGCTCGTTGTGGGCAACGATTGAGGCGCGGGCCGCGGCGATGTCCTGCTGCTCGAAGGCGGCAACGATGGCCAGGTGGTCCGCGTCGACGGCTCCGTCGATCCAGTGCTCCTGGCGCAGGACCTTGGCCATGATGGACGGGACCTCCAGGCGGTTGTAGGCCTGCAGCAGGTGCTCGTTGCCGACGGCGTTGAAGAGGAACTGGTGGAAGGCGTCGTTGGTCACGGTGAATGCCGCGGCGTCCACGAACGTCTCTCCGGCCAGGGTCTTGCCCGCAAGTTCCGCGAGGACCTTGAATTCGCCCAGCTGGCCATCGGTCAGCTTGCCCATGGTCAGTTCCACGACGGCCAGTTCCAGGGCCATGCGTGCGTCGAACTGGGCCTCGAAGGTCGAGTGCTCCTCGCCGATCTCGTAGGCGGGCTGGGCTGCCGGAACCTCGGCGGCCTCAGCCGCAGGAGCTGCAGCCGCCGGTGCAGCCTCGACGGGGGCGGCTTCGGCAGCGGGAGCCACGGCCAAGGCGAACTTCTCGAAGTAGAAGTTCTGCGGCTTGATGCCTTCGGCCTCCAGGTGGCGGCGGACGCCCTCGACCATGGGCGGGGGGCCGCAGAGGTAGATGTCGACGTCGCCATCGACCAGGTGGTGCGGCTCGAAGTGGTTGGTGACGTAGCCCTTCTTTTCCGCGTCGCTGTTCGGGTCCCCGACGACGGTGTCGAAGGTGAAGCCGTCGATGCGCGACTTGTAGTCCTCCAGGACGTCGAGCTCGACCAGGTCGGTGTCGGTGTTGACGCCGTAGATCAGGTGGGTCGGGTGGGGGGTGTCCATGCCCGAGAGCTTTTCCAGGATGGCCAGCAGCGGGGCCAGTCCGGTGCCGCCGGCGAGCAGCAGCGACGTGCGCTTGGGATCGCGCAGGAAGAAGCTGCCCATCGGGCCGGTGAAGTTGATCGCATCCCCGACGGCTGCGACGTCGCGCATGTAGGTGGACATCAATCCGCCGTCGGTGATTCGGATCAGGAAGGAAAGGGTGGAGACCTCCGGGCCGGAGCTGAAGGAGTACGAGCGGGTCTGACCATTGGAGCCGGGAACCTCGATGTTCACGTACTGGCCGGGCAGGAACGAGAGCTCGTCGCGGTTCTCGATCTCGAGGCTGAACGCGTAGGTGGTCTCGGAGAGGCGGCGGATCTCGGTCAGCGTCGAGGAGTAGGTGGTGGCAGTCGTCTTGGCGACATCCGAGGTCGTGGGGATCTGCAGCACCAGGTCGGACTCGGGGACCATCTGGCAGGGGAGGCAGAAGCCCTTCTCGGCCTCGTCGTCGGTCAGGGCCTCCTCGATGTAGTCGCCGCCGTCGAACTTGCCGGATTCGCAGAACGCCTTGCAGGTGCCGCAGGCGCCGTCGCGGCAGTCAAGCGGGATATTGATCCGTGCCTTGTAGGAGGCGTCGGCGACGGTTTCGCGGGGTCCAACTTTAATGAACCGGGTAATACCGTCCTCGAAGGCGAGGGCAACCTGATAGGTCATGAGGGGGGCTCTTTTCAAAATAGTGCAGGGTGGTGCGGCAAGAGGTGCAAGGTGGTGGTGGGGGGGGGGGGGGCCGCCCCCCCCCCCCCCCCCCCCCCCGGCGCGGGGC
>NZ_JBIXLN010000035.1:0-50724 GCF_045798555.1 Paeniglutamicibacter sp. MACA_103
CGAACCCTGCGCCTGCATCACCGCAAGGGCCGTGTGGTTCTCCGAGGCGATCATCTCCAGCCCGCGCTGCTGGCGCGCCAGCTCCGCGTCGATGCGCTCCGCGATCTCCGGATCCAGGGTCCCGATGTCCTGCGTCAGCGACGCAGGGGCAAGGGATTCGAACACTGCGGTCACGCTACGTCTCCGCCGTTTGCCGAAGCGTAGTCGGCGGCCGAGAGCAGCGGGCCCTCTTCGGTGACCTCGACGGTGAAGAGCCAGCCGGCGCCGTACGGGTCCTCGTTAAGGATGGCCGGGTTGTCGATGGCGTCCTGGTTGACCTCGACGATGGTGCCGCTGACCGGGGCGTACAGGTCGGAGACCGACTTGGTCGACTCGACTTCGCCACAGGTTTCGCCGGCGGTGACGGTGTCGCCGACCTCGGGCAGGTCAACGTACACGACGTCGCCCAGTGCGTCCGCGGCAACCTGGGTGATACCGACCTTGGTCGGGGTCGAGGCGTCGACCCATTCGTGCTCGGCCGAGTAACGAAGGGAGGCAAGAACCTTGCTCATGGGGATGTTTCCTCTCAAAGAATGTGGGTAATAAGGTAAGCCGGTAATCGGTGGCGGGGACGCGCTGCGCCTCCGCCACCGACAACGTTACTTGGCTCGGGTGTAGAACGGCAGTGTGACGACTTCAAATGCCTCGGGCTTGCCACGCAGGTCGACATCGACCTTGGTGCCGACCTCGGCGAACTGCGGCTGCACGTACGCCAAGGCCACCGGGTAGCCCAGGGTCGGCGAAGGTTGGCCGGAGGTGACGGTGCCGATCTGCGCACCGTCGACCGACACCGGGTATCCGCCGCGGCCGGCGCGACGGCCCAGGCCCTTGAGGCCCACCAGGACCTTCTTGGCACCTTCGGCCTTGATGGCCTCCAATGCCTTGCGTCCCGTGAAGTCCTCTTCCTTCTTGAAGGACACGATCGGGCCGAGGTTGGCCTCGAACGGGTTGCCCTCGAGGGAAAGCTCGTTGCCGTACAGCGGCATGCCGGCCTCCAGGCGCAGCGAGTCGCGGCAGGCCAGGCCCGCGGGGATCAGCCCGTGGTTGGCGCCGGCAGCCATGAGTGCATCCCAGAGTTCGGCGGCCTGGGCGTTGGGCACGTAGAGCTCGAAGCCGTCCTCGCCGGTGTAGCCGGTGCGTGCCAGCAGCACGTCGATGCCGGCAACGGTGGCCTCGTCCGCGGCGTAGTAGCTCATCTCGGACACCAGCGCCTTGGCGGACTCCTCGACGACCTCGTGCAGGATGGCCACGGAGGCCGGTCCCTGCACGGCGATCAGCGAGGTCTCGGCCGACGCGTCGGTGACGGTGACGTCGAAGCCCGCGGCGCGCTCGGCCAGGGCCGCGGCAACCACCGGGGCGTTGCCGGCGTTGGGCACGACCAGGAACTTCTCTTCGCCGCGGCGGTAGGTGATCAGGTCGTCAATGATGCCGCCGGCTTCGTTGCAGATCACCGAGTACTTGGCCTTGCCGACCTTCATCACTGCCATGTTGCCGGCCAGCGCGGAGTTCAGGAACGTCGCGGCCTCGGGTCCCTCGACCCAGACCTCGCCCATGTGGGAGAGGTCGAACAGGCCGGCGGTGGCGCGCACGGCCTTGTGCTCGGCCAGTTCCGAACCGTACTTCAGCGGCATGTCCCAGCCGCCGAAGTCGGTGAAGGAGGCGCCGAGTTCCGCATGCTTGGCATGCAGGGAGGTTTTCTTCGGGTCGCTCATCAAGCTACCTTTCGTGGGGCTCAAAAATGAGTGGCTGAATTAGTTTTCGAAGGCTTCGGGAGCCGGGCAGGAGCAGATCAGGTTGCGGTCTCCGCCTGCTCCGTCGATGCGTCCCACGGCCGGGAAGTACTTGTCCACCTTCAGGGCGGGCACCGGGAAGGCTGCCTGCTCGACGGTGTACTTGCGGTTCCAGGCGGTGTTGACCACGGCGGCCACGGTGTGCGGGGCGTTGCGCAGCGGGGATTCCTCGATGGAGAAGTCCCCGGCGAGCACCTGCTGCATCTCGGCGTGGATCGCGATCATGGCCTCGATGAAGCGCTCGATCTCGCCCAGGTCCTCGGACTCGGTCGGCTCCACCATCAGGGTGCCGGCGACCGGGAAGGACAGGGTCGGGGCGTGGAAGCCGAAGTCGATCAGGCGCTTGGCCACGTCCTCGGCGGTGACGCCGGTCTTGTTGGTCAGCTCGCGCAGGTCCAGGATACACTCGTGCGCGACCAGGCCCTTGTTGCCGGTGAACAGGATCGGGAAGTACTCGTTGAGGCGGGACGCGATGTAGTTCGCCGAGAGGATCGCGGTCTTGGTGGCGTCGGTCAGGCCGTCGCCGCCCATCATCGCAATGTAGGCCCAGGAGATCGGCAGCACGCCGGCGGAGCCGAACATGGTGGCGACCACCGGGACGCCGTCGCGCGTCGAGTAGGTGCCCGAGGCGTCGCCCGGCAGGAACGGGATCAGGTGCTCGGCAACGCCGATCGGGCCCACGCCCGGTCCGCCGCCGCCGTGCGGGATGCAGAAGGTCTTGTGCAGGTTCAGGTGCGACACGTCGCCGCCGAACTTGCCCGGCTGGGCGAGGCCGACCAGGGCGTTCATGTTGGCGCCGTCGATGTAGACCTGGCCTCCGGCGGCGTGGACCTTGTCGCAGACCTCGCGCACGTCGGCGTCGTAGACACCGTGCGTGGAGGGGTAGGTGATCATGATGGCGGCAAGGGTGTCCTTGTTGGCCTCGATCTTCGCGTCCAGGTCGGCGGCGTCGATGCTGCCGTCGGCAGCGGTCTTCACCACGACGACCTTCATGCCGGCCAGCACCGCGGAGGCGGCGTTGGTGCCGTGTGCGGAAGCCGGGATCAGGCAGACGGTGCGTGCGTCGTCGCCCTTGGACTGGTGGTAGGCGCTGATCGCGAGCAGGCCCGCGTATTCGCCCTGCGACCCGGCGTTGGGCTGGATGGAGACGCCGGCGTAGCCGGTGATCTCGGTCAGGCGGCCCTCGAGGTCGGTGATCAGTTCGCGCCAGCCCTCGGTCTGGTGTTCCGGGGCGAAGGGGTGGATGGAGGCGAACTCGGGCCAGGAGATGGATTCCATCTCGGCGGTGGAGTTCAGCTTCATGGTGCACGAGCCCAGCGGGATCATGGTGCGGTCAAGCGCCAGGTCGCGGTCCGAGAGGCGGCGCAGGTAGCGCAGCATCTGGGTCTCGGACTTGATGGTGTTGAAGATCGGGTGGGTCAGGTAGTCGCTGGTGCGCTGCACGGCGGCGGCCAGCTCGAAGCCCTCGGCCTTGACGTCGGCACCCTCGATGCCGAAGACGGCGGCGATGGCGGCCACGTGGGCGGCGGTGGTGGTCTCGTCGGTGGAGATGCCCACGGTGTCGGCGTTCACGCGGCGCAGGTTGATGCCGGCGGCCTCGGCGGCGGTGATGATGGAATCAACATCGGCGACCTTCACCTGGACGGTGTCGAAGAACGAGTCGGCAACCAGTTCCAGGCCTGCACCCTTCAGTGCGGTGGCGATGGTGCGGGCGTGGTTGTGGGCGCGCTGGGCAATCCGCTTGAGGCCCGCCGGGCCGTGGTAGACGGCGTACATCGAGGCGGTGATGGCCAGCAGCGCCTGGGCGGTGCAGATGTTGGAGGTGGCCTTCTCGCGGCGGATGTGCTGCTCGCGGGTCTGCAGGGCCAGGCGGTAGGCCGGGGTCCCGGCGTCGTCCTTGGACACGCCGACCAGGCGGCCGGGCAGCGAACGCTCCAGGCCGTTGCGCACGGCCAGGTAGGCTGCGTGCGGGCCGCCGAAGAACAGCGGCACACCGAAGCGCTGGGTGTTGCCCACGGCGATGTCGGCGCCCTGGTCGCCCGGGGCCGTGATCATGGTCAGGGCCAGGATGTCGGCGGCGATGGTGACCATGGCACCGCGTTCCTTGGCGGCGGCGATGACGGCGGCGTGGTCCACAACCGCGCCGTTGTTGCCCGGCTGCTGCAGCACGATGCCGGAAATATCGCCCTCGGGCAGGCCGGCGGTCAGGTCGGCGATCTCGACCTCGAAGCCCAGTGCGTCGGCGCGTCCCTGCACCACGGCGATGGTCTGCGGGAAGAGGTTGGCGTCCAGCACGGTCTTGGCGGTGGCCTTGGCCTTGTTGGCGCGGCGCATCAGCAGCACGGACTCGGCGACGGCGGAGGCCTCATCGAGCATCGAGGCGTTGGCGATCGGCAGCGCGGTCAGGTCCATGACCATGGTCTGGAAGTTCAGCAGCGCCTCAAGGCGGCCCTGGGAGATCTCCGGCTGGTACGGGGTGTAGGCCGTGTACCAGGCCGGATCCTCGAGCACGTTGCGCAGGATCACCGGCGGGGTGTGGGTGTCGGAGAAACCCTGTCCGATCATCTGGGTCTTCATCACGTTCTTGTTCGCCAGCACGCGCAGGTCGGCCAGGACCTCGGCCTCGGTCAGCGCAGCGGGAAGGTCAAGCGGTTCGGACTGGCGGATGTCGGCCGGAACGGCCGTATCGACGAGTTCGTCGAGGGAAGAATAACCAAGCTGCGAAAGCATGGTGTCAATGTCGCTGCCCTGGGGGCCAATGTGGCGGGCGACGAACTCAGCGGACGGGGTCACGGTCATGGGGAACTCCATTGGGTCATCGGCGTGCGGGCACACCGAACGAGCTGCAAGTTCCTCCCCGACCCTGTTGCTTTGACCTGAGAGTTTCCGCAATATGCCGGCCTGGTTAGGCGGCACACGCTTGCACCTTCGGTGAGCCGCACCGCCGAAAGGCGATGTTGCTACTTTCCAGAGTTGCCTCTTCGCGGCGGTACGGGGGCCTGAGAGTTTCCCGGGGAGGAATTGCTCCTACGGCGCCCGACCAACTTTCGCTGAACGGGACTCTCCCGCCGCATGTCAGTGGCTGCGCCCCCTGCGAGGCACGCCTCCCATCCTACCGGCGAAGCGTGAGCCAAACAACACGGAACATGCCGATGCGGATCCATGCGACTTTTCCACGACATATCCGCCGCTTCCATCCGCCCGAGACCCCCGACCGTGCCCGAAAACAATCCGCATGCCCGGCCGCACGCAAAGGTTGAGGACGACAAAGGCCGACAGGCTGCCCACGTCGACGAGGGCGGCGGGACGCGCCGGCTGTGGGCGGCCCGCAGCGATGCCGAGCGGCCGGCTGGCCAGCAGCACAAAGTATTGCCATCGCCCGCTGCCGACGCCGCCGCGACCTACGCGACTCCCGGCAAGGCTCCCCGGTTCGCCGCATTCAGCCATACCTTCAACATCACGGACGCCAAAACACTTGACACTTCAACAAATGGGGGTCTATCGTGTTACTTGAAGCTTCAATAAACAGGATTTGAGGATCAGATGAAGAACTTCCTCGCTCGACTCTTCGGAAAGAAGAACACCATGAACATCGACATCACCATCATCGGCACCGGCAACATGGGCCGAGCACTGGCCACCCGCACGATCGCCGCCGGCAAGAGCCTGCAGGTCCTGGCCCGCACCACCGAGACCGCAGCGACGTTCGCCGCCGAGTTCGGTGCGGGAGTCGCCAGCGGCAACACCGCCGAGGCCCCGGCCGGGCGCATCGTCGTGTTGGCACTTCCCTTCGACGCCGCCAAGGAATACGTCTCCGCCCAGGGTTCAGCACTGGACTCGAAGATCCTGGTCGACATCACCAACCCGGTGGACTTCGCAACCTTCGATTCGCTGACCACCGCCGCGGGCAGCTCGGCCGCCGAGGAAATCTCCGCCTTGACCTCAGCCACCGTCGTGAAGGCCTTCAACACCACCTTCGCCGGGCCACTCACCTCCGGCACCGCCGACGGCAAGCCGCTGGATGTCTTCGTTGCCGGCGAGGAATCCGCCCGCGGCGAGGTCGCTGCATTCGTCGCCTCCGCCGGCATGCGCCCGTTGGAGGTCGGAGGCCTGCACCACGCCCGCGAGCTCGAGGGCTTCCAGCTGCTGGTCATGGCCATGCAGGTCAACCCGGCACTGCCGGACTTCAACTGGGGAACCGCCCTCACGGTCGTGGGCTGAACCGCCCCGTCCCCACGACACCCGCTACGCGAGGGGCGGAACTGCCATCGGGCGGTTCCGCCCCTCGAGTGTTGCCGCGGGAGCCGCTGGACCGGGCTAGACGATGCCCGAGACCCCCAGCCAGGAACCGATGGCGAAGGTGACGGCGAGCGCCGCGGCGCCGCCGACCAGCACCCGCAGGGTCGGGCGCAGCACCGGGGCCCCGCCCAGCCGCGCGCCCGTCGCCCCGGTCACCGCCAGCGCCAGCAACACCGCCACGAAGGTCACCGGCACCCTCATCCCCACGGGCAGGAACACCGCCGTGGCAAAGGGCAGCGCGGCACCCACGGTGAAGGCGAAGGCCGAGGCGATGGCAGCATGCCAGGGATTGATCACCTCGTCCTCGTCCAGCTGCAGCTCGACATCCAGGTGCGCCTTGAGCACATCATGCTCGGTCAGTTCCAGTGCGACTTGCTGCGCCGTTGCGGGGCTCAGCCCCTTGGCCTCGTAGAGACCGGCCAGTTCCGCCAGTTCCTCCTCGGGCATCTCGGCCAGTTCCCGGCGCTCCTTTTCAATGAGCGCCTTCTGCGAGTCCGCCGAGCTGGACACCGAGACGTACTCCCCCAGCGCCATGGAAATGGCGCCGCCGATCGCCGCGGCGGCGCCGGCCGCCACCACCGGGCCCGTTGCCGTGGTGGCACCGGCAACGCCGACCACCACCGCCGCCACCGAAACGATTCCGTCGTTGGCACCGAGCACCCCGGCACGCAGCCAGTTCAGCCTTTCGGCCACTCGCTGGTCGTGCGGTTCGCCCTCGTGCCCTGTCTCCTGCTGCTCCATGGACACCAGCAAAGCACCCGGCCGCACCTATTGGCCAGCGGACCACGGGTTTCCGTTTCCGGAACTTCGCGTGGAAACTATGACGTCACCGCCAGCGAGACGTAGCCGGGATAGCGCGGACTGAGCGAGTCTCCCGAGGACTTCCCGGTGAGCCGGCGCTTGACCCACGGGGCCAGGTGTCCCCTGGTCCAGGCGGCATCCTCGCGCAGCCTTTCAAGACGTGTCTTGGCCACGGGAGCGGAAAGTTCCGGGACCTCGATGTGCGCGTCGTGTTCCAGCACGCCGAGCACCTTCTTGGCCATCAGCGCGTGCCCGGCGGCATTCATGTGCAGGCGGTCCGTGGCCCAGTAGCGCCAGTCCCGGAATTCGCGCCAGCGCCAGTAGTCGGCAACCACGGCGCCGAACTCGTCGGCGATCTCGCGCACCGCCTCGTTGTAGATCGCGGTGCGGCCGCGGGTCTTCCCGAAGATGGCCGAGCCGCTTGAATCGAACCCGGTGAAAAGCACCAGGGTTGCACCGGTGGCCGCCAACTGCGCCACCGCATCCCGGTACTTGAGCATCAGGTCGTCGATGTCCACGGACGGGCGCAGGATGTCGTTTCCGCCCATGTACAAGGTGACAAGCGTGGGCTTCAGGGCCAGGGCCGCAGGCAGCTGCTCGGCGAGGACCTGGCCGATCTTCTTGCCACGGATGGCCAGGTTCGCGTATCCCCATTCCGGGTCCGCACAAAGTTCTTCGGCCACGCGGTCGGCCCAGCCTCGCACCTGGTGGGGCCGCAGCGGATCCGCATCCCCCATGCCCTCGGTGAAGGAGTCGCCCAATGCCACAAATCGTTTCGCAAATTCCACCGCTCCAGCCTAGCGCCGGAAGCGGCCCGGGTTCGCTATGTGCCACGCCTCGGCGTAGTTCACGGGAACCGCCGGGTCCGGGCACAGCGGAACCCCAACCGGGGAGGGCGGGCTGGAAAGCATGAAGACCAAAAAACGACACGGAATCCACGCCGCCGACTTCCACGGTTCCGCACCACCGGCCGGCACCCTGGCTCGATGACATCCACGGGAGCCAATTCGTGGACGACACGTACACCGGGATCATCTAGTCGTCGAACCCCGGCGGGCCGTTGCCCGCTACCCGGCGAGCAGCACCTGGCGGGCCAGCACGCTGAGTTGCCCGCCGCGCGATCCGGTGCCGTTGGCCTCTGCGCGCGCCGGGACGTAGCCCAGCGCCAGCCCGTAGGCCGGATCGGCATAACCCAGCGACGCGTTGGCCCCGTCGTGGCCAAAGGCCCGGGCGGAGCCGAAGTCGTTGTTCGGGTGCGCCTTCATGAACCCGATGGCGAAGGCGCCGGGATTCCCGTTGGCCCGGGACAGCCCGTAGACCCGGTCCTGGCTCACCGCGGCAATGCTCTCCGCCGTGAGGAACGGGGCGTGCTCGTCGCCGGCTTCGTCCACGAACCCGGTGGTCGCCGCGGCGTACAACTTGGCCAGCCCGCGGGCGTTGGCGACGCCGCCGAGGGCGGCCAGGCCGGCCTCGCGGATGGAGCGCACGTTCGGCACGTCGATGATGTCGAAGCTCGGCCCCTTGGGACCGTCGAAGCCGCCGGTGGAGTTCACCGCCAGCCCAAACGGGGAGAACGGGTCGATGAACGGCGCCGGTTCCTCGGTGCCGCCCTTGAGCACCGGGCGGAATCGCGGCTCCAGCTCCTCGGGCAGGCCCAGGTAGAAGTCGATGTCGTGCGGGGCGCGGATGCGGCGTTCGAAGATGTCCTGCAGTGACTCCTGCGCGCAGCGGCGTGCAAGTTCCTCCATGAAGACGCCCATGGTCAGCGCATGGTAGGCATGGACCCCGGCGGCATTCCACAGAGGGGCGGCGGCCGCGATGATGCCCGCGGCCAGCCGGGAGTCGATGAGTTCCTCCTGGGTGAACCCGCCCTCGACGCCGGGCAGCCCCGCCTGGTGGCTGAGCAGCTGGGCGACGGTGATGCCGGCTTTGCCCGCCGCGGCGAACTCCGGCCAGTACAGGGCCACGGGGGCCTCCAACTCCAGCAGCCCCTGCTGCACCAGCAACGCGATGACCAGCGCGCCGGCGCCCTTGGAGCAGGAGAACACCCCGGTCATCGACTCGCGCTCGCTGTTCTGCCCCACGCTGGCATCGAGCACCAGCTTGCCGGCCTGGTAGATGGCCAGCTGCGCGGAATAGCCCGGGTCGGCGTCGGCGAAGGAGTCCAACAAATCGGCCACCGGGGCGAAGCGCTGGTCAATGACGTTGATGGTGTTCGTCTGCGTAGTCACCTGCACAACATTACCCATCGCCGGGAAGATTCGCGTGCGGAACGTGCAGGCGGAGCGGTCAGGCCGCCGGCGTTTCCTGCCGGTAGCGCAGCAGCCAGCGGTCATCGACCTGCTGCCAGAAGGACGAACAGAGGATCACCTGGTCCCCGGCCAACAGCCGGTATGCCAGTTGCACCTTGTTCTGGCCCCACGGAGTGGCGGCGAGCACCTGGAGCGCGCCGCCGGCCGGCAGCGCATGGCCGCCGGTGAGCGCGGCGATGATGGTGGAGCGGTCGGTGAGCGACCCGTCCCGGCTGATCTCCTGGAATTCCGGGTGCAGGAACGCCATGACCTCGTCCAGGTCCCCGCGCACCGCGGGCGAGAGCAGTTCGCTTTCCAGCTCGAAGACCATCTGCAAATCCGCGGCGCTGCGTTCCGAGGGATCCGTGGCGCGCGGGGCGGTGGGCTCCGGGGCCGGGGCGGCGGGTGCGGACTCCGCGGGTGCCGCTGCAGGTGCCGTCTCCGGTGCCGCGGCGTCCAGGTCCTCGAGGGGCAGCGGGTCATGTCCGTCTGGCTCGGGGACCTCGTGGTTCGCCATGCGTTCCTGGGCGCTTCGCGTGCCCTCCAGACCGGGGCCCGCGTCGGGTTCCCGTCCGGCCTGGTAGGCGGTGGCGGCGGCACGTGCCCGGTCGTCGGCGGCCTCGTTGAGGTCGTGGCCCGCATGGCCCTTGACCCACTCGAAGGTGTACTTGCGCCCCTTGATGGCCTCGTCGATGTCCTTGAGCAGATCCAGGTTCAGCACCGGCTTGCCGTCGGACTTCTTCCAGCCCTTCTTCTTCCAGCCCGGCATCCACTTGGTCACGGAGTTGATCACGTATTGCGAGTCGCACAGGATGTGCAGGTCCTCGTCGGGCAGGTGCGCGGTGGAGCGGAAGAGGTCCAGCACCGCCATGAGCTCACCCATGTTGTTGGTGCCGTGGGCCCACCCGCCGGCACGCCAGTGCTCGTCGTCGATGTACCAGGCCCATCCTGCCGGTCCGGGGTTTCCAAGTGCTGATCCGTCTGCGGCTGCGGTGATCGTCATGCTTTCAATCCTGCCACGGTCCCACCGACAGAATCACATCGGCGGTGATAGCGCTCCCCCGGCCATGGCCTTGTCCGTTTCCAGGTCGTACGCCGGGGCCATGGGGATGGGCCGGACACCGCGGCACCATTGAACCACCGCCGAGGCGTGTGCCGCCGATATCGGCCAGCCCATGAACATCGCCGTCGTCGATGCAGGCGCGAACTTGGTCTCCCGCGTGCGGATGGACGTTGCCTGGCTGGGCAGCATCGACATCTCCCTCAACAAGGCCTTCACCGCCCGGGCCTTCGACCTGCCCGCCCGGGTCCTGGCGGAGAACGCGCAACCCAACCTGCAGTTCTACGGGATCCGCGCCTCCGGCCACGGGTGCATCATGATCTTTGCCGGGGCATCCCGCTTCGCCGCGACGGCGAGGTCGTCGGTGCGATCGGGGCCAGCGGCGGGTCCGGGGCCCAGGCCCAGGCAGGTAGCTGCGCGGCACACGGCAAAGCGCCACACCATTGCGGTGCGGCGCTTTGCTGGTGGTGCTAGTTCTGCTCGGCTACGTACTCATCCGATGCCCCGGCCGGAGCCGGCGGAGCGACGGGCGTCGCAGTGGTTCCGAGGAGCCCGGAGAGCATTCCGGCGATATCGATCTCGGTGCTGCCCTTGATCATGGCAAGGCCCTCGGTGACAATGCGATTGGCCTGCTTGACCGCATCCGAGGCACCGTCCGAACTGATCACCGTGTAGTTGTCGATGCCGGACACGGCATCCGAGCTGGCCTTGACGATTTCCGGCAACGCGCTGATCGCGAGGAACGCCAGCGACGCCTGGGTGTGTCCGGTCAGGGCCACGGCCTTCGCATCCTCGGCCTTGGCGTTTGCCTCGCCAATGGCGGCGATGGAGGCGCCTTCCGCTTCGCCGCGCACGCGAACGGCGTCGGCTTCCGCCCGGGCCTTCAGCTCGATGGCCGAGGCCTCGCCCTGGGCCTGGAACACCTCAGCGTTCTTGGAGGCCTCCGCTTCAACCGTCTTTGCCGCGGCGCGTGCCTCGGCATCGGCGATGGACGCCTTCTTGGAGCCCTCGGCCTCAATCGTCTTCGAATTGGCGCGCGCGGTGGCGCTGAAGACGTCCGCGTCGCGCTTGGCCTCGGCCTCGGTGCGCATCTTGTAGGCCTGGGCGTCGGCAGGCTTGTGCACCTCGATGTCCAGGCGTTCCTGCTCCACCAGGGCCTTCTCGGCCAGGGCCTTGCGCTCCAGCTCGGCGACTGTCACATCCTGCTCTGCGGTGGCGATCCCCTTGGCGGCCTCTGCGATTGCTTCGGCGCGGTCCCGTTCGGCCTTGAATTCGGCCTTCCTGATGGCCAGGTCCCGCTCGAGGGCTGCGGTCTCGCCCTCCTGCGCAATGCGGGCCGCTTCGGATTCCTGGAAGGCCTTCGACGTGGCGATGCGCGCCTCGCGCTTGGCCCGTTCCAGGCCCGGCTTTCCGACTTCCTCCAGGTAGTCGATGGTCGTCGGCTTGTTGTCCGGGCCGATCACCGTGCGCGAGGGGGTGCTGACCGACGAGATGTTGAAGGCGTCGATCTGGATTCCCTGCTCGGCGAACTGGGTGACCGCCGATTCCAGGGACTGGTCCTGGAATTCCTTGCGGTTGTTGTTGGCGTCCTCCACCGACATGGCCGAAACGATGCCGCGCAGCACGCCCTCGGCCGACTTGGTCACCGAGGCGTTCAGGTCCTCCTTCGAGTGCGTGAGGAAACGCTGGACGGCCTTGCTCATCCCCTCCACCGAGTCGTCGAACTTGAAGTTCAGGCTGGCTGTCACCGAGGTGGTGATGAAGTTCTTGTCAACGCCCTCCACGGCAAGCTCCACCTGGCGCTGCTCGAGCGACATGACGTATTTCTGGTGGATGACCGGCAGGAACAGCACGATGCCCTTGGTGAAAATTTGCACCTGCCCCTTCGATCCCTTGCCGGCGCGGATGATTGCCTGGTTGGGTGCCACGGTTACCAGTCGGGTCGTGGCGTACCAGACGAGGGCGATGAGGACAGCGAGGACCGCTGCGACGGCGATGACGGTTCCATTTGCGGCAAAATCCATGGTTATATTCCGTTCAGTTCGGAGGTGGATGCGACCCTGATGCGGTCACCAACAATGGCCACGACGGCAATTGGTGTGCCCTTCTCGATGGGGCTGCTGGAAAATACGAGGCGCTGATTGATTTCATCGGGGTGGTCCAGCTGAACCTTCCCGACGATGTCGTTGATGTCGGTGGTGGCAACGCCAAGCAGTCCGATAATTTCGTGCGGCTGTGCGTTGGAGATACTTGCCAACTTTCGGGCAAGCAACCCTACGCCGACGATGGCAATCACTCCCAGAAGGGCTCCCGCGGTGTAGGCCAGAGCCAGTGGACCGTCGTTGAGCAACACAATCGCACCCGCGGCGCCGAAAAGCGTGGCTGCCGCACCGACGGCAGTGGTGGAGATGATTCCGTCGAAGAAATCGACCACCTCTCCCAGGGTCATGGACACGATGAGGAGCAGGAGGCCAGCGCCTCCGATCACTGCAAATGCGAGCATGTGGATTCTTTCGTGGGTTGGTTGCCGGGCCAAATGGCGCAGCATGATTCATGTGCGGCAAAGGCTGAGACTCTTGCGCCCGGGCTTCCCAAGCTGTGGAAATCTCCTGACACAGACAGGATCGATACCCGTCGGGGTACCTTCTCGGCTACCTCACCTGGCATATACTCTATCCGTTTGCCGTAAAGATTTCGGTTTTCGACGTCGCGCGCGGGTCGATGCACCAGGGGACAGCACCACCGCCCGGGAACGACAGGTCAGCGAACCGGGTTCAGACGTGGCGAGAAAGCCGAGGGGACCGCATCGCGAAGAGCAGCGAATCGCGGGCCACCCCGTCGATCAGCTTGTGTCCGTGCAGGTAGTCCACGCACCGCATTCCCACCTTCTCCAGCACCCGCACCGAGGCAAGGTTCTCCGGCCTGCAGGTGGCGAGCACACGGGAAATCCCCAGGCCGTGCCAGGCAAGTTCCAGCATGGCCGTTGCCGCTTCCGCCGCATAGCCGTTTCCCCAGGCGTCGGCCCGCAGCACGTAGCCGATTTCGGCCTCGCCCGGCTCCCGGACCAGGTCCGACTCTGCGCGCATCAATGCGATCGAGCCAATGGGCGTTGAATCGCGCGTCACCGCCAGGGTATGGGTTTCCCGCGGCCGCACGCCCTGCTCGGCCTCGCATTGGCGCAGGAACCCGGCCGTGTCTTCCGGGGTGTTGGGACCCCATTCAAGGAAGGCGCACACCTGCGGATCCGCGGCAAATGCATGGACCGCGTCCAGGTCATCCAGGGAAAATTCGCGCAGGACCAGGCGCTTCGTGGAAATCTCCATGAGTCACATCCTTCCACGCCCGTCGCGATGTCCATTGCCGCTCCCGGGCACCCCCTGATTCCGGCGCCGGGACGCGGCGTGTTCGGCCCCTCGCCACGCCGTTTCCGGGCATAGGCTCATCCCCATGGGCTCCTTGCTGAGCGCAGCGCAGCGGGCCGCTCTCTACGATGCGGAAAACCGCTGGGCTGCCGACGACGATTTCTTCCTCACCTTGATCAACGAACGGCCCGCAAGCCGCGTGCTTGACCTGGGCTGCGGCACCGGACGATTGACCCTGGCACTGGCTAGGGCCGGGCACGAGGTGACGGGCGTCGATCCGCACCCCGGCTCGCTGGCCGCGGCCCGGGCCAGGCCCGGCGCCGACGCGGTGACCTGGATCGAGGGCACCTCCACGGCGCTGGGGGACGATGATTCCTTCGATGCGGTCCTGATGACCTCGCACGTCGCCCAGTCCATCATCGACGAGGATCAATGGAGCCGGACGCTGGCCGACATCCGGCGCGTCCTGGTGCCCGGCGGCAGGCTGGCCTTCGACTCCCGTGATCCGCTCGCGCGCGTCTGGGAACGCTGGACCCCGGCCACCACGCGGAACCAGTTCACGCTGCCCGACGGCACCAAGCTGCACCTGTGGGTCGACTCGGCCCCACACGAGGCGGGACTGGTGAAGGTCACCGAGCACCGGCTCTTTGCCGACGGTTCCAGGGAGCTGGAGGACGCGGTGCTGGCGTTCCGCAACGAGGACCGGCTGCGCGGGGACCTGGACGCGGCGGGCCTGCACGTGGATGCGGTGCTGGGCGGCTGGAACGGCGAACCCGTCGGCCGGGGCGCAGGCGAACTCATCGTCGTTGCACACCGCTGAGCTTCGCCGAACCACCTGCGGCGGTTGGCGCCGCAGGGGCTCCCGGCGGCTTTCCGCCCGCTCAGCGATAGCCCGTGGCGTCGGCCGGCAGCCCCGGGTCCTGCACCTCGACCATGTAGCGCCAGCAATCCGGGGCCGATCCGTCCAGGTCCGTGAAACCATACTCGCGGGCCAGGCCCCCGGAGGAGAACGACCCTCCGCTGCGCGCAAGGACGTCGGGATCCGCCGCCAGCGCGGCGACGGCACGCCCCACGAACAGCGGGGATTCGCTGATCGCGGCAAAATGGCCGTGTTCGGCGCTGGCCGTCCTCCAGTTCGATTCGTCGACGCCGAAGGCCTCGAGCATCATCTCCGAGCGCAGCCAGCCCGGGCTCAGCGCCACCGCCGCGCAGCGGTGCGGCTCCAGCTCGTGCGCCAGCGTGAAGGCCATGCGCAGCGCGGCGTTCTTGGCCAGGTCGTAGAACGTGGAAAGCCGGTAGTTGCCCCGGTTGTAGGCGGCGGTCCCGTCGGTCACCTCGATCACCAGGCCGCCGGGATTGCGCACCAGCAGCCCCAGCGCGTGGTGGGAGGTGATGAGGTGGGTCTTCACGCCCAGCTCAAGCATCCGCAGCCCGGCCTCCAGGTCGTGCTCCCAGACGGGCTGGTTCCAGCCGATGAGCTTCTCCCCGCCCCAGATGTCGTTGACCAGCACGTCCAGCCGGCCCTGCTCGGCATCGATGCGTGACACCAGCGCCGCCACGGCGCCGGGATCCAGGTGGTCCACCGCCACCGCGATGCCCACGCCGCCGGCCGCGGTGACCAGCTCGGCGGATTCCTCGATGGTTTCGGGGCGGTCGTATTCGCTGCGTGCCGCCCGGGTGCTGCGTCCCGTGCAATACACCGTCGCCCCCGCCTCGCCCAGGGCGATGGCGATGCCGCGCCCGGCCCCGCGCGTGGCCCCGGCCACCAGTGCAACCTTCCCCGCCAACGCTGCGTCCATGTACCCACGCTAGCCCCGGCATCCGGGGTCCCGCCAGAGGACGGGGCTCCCGGTTCCCCTGACCCCTGGGTCTGCCGGGTCCCGGATACGCCAAGACCCCGCCCTCATCGGGCGGGGTCTTTCGGCTCTTGGCTGCGCGGTGTGCGCCTACTTCGCGGGGTACAGCGGGTTGTGCCCGGCTGTGACCTTTTCGGATTCGCGGACCGGGCCCGGCGCGGTGCCCGTGCCCCAGGGGCTGCCGCCCAGGACCTCGCGGCCGTGGGGCTCGAGCCAGTTTTCCAGGTCCGGGCCGACCGGGACGATCTGCGTCGGGTTGATGTCCTCGTGCACCACGTAGTAGTGCTTCTTGATCTGGTCGAAGTCGACGGTGTCGCCGAAGCCCGGCAGCTGGAACAGCTCGCGGGCGTAGGCCCAGAGGTTCGGCATCTCGGTGAGCTTGTTCCGGTTGGCCTTGAAGTGCCCGTGGTAGACCGCATCGAAGCGGACCAGCGTGGTGAACAGGCGCACGTCGGCCTCGGTGATCGAGTCCCCCATCAGGAAGCGGCGGGTGGCCAGCCGTTCCTCGAGCCAGTCCATGGCGGTCCAGAGGCGGTCGTAGGCCTCGTCGTAGGCTTCCTGCGTCCCGGCGAAGCCGCAGCGGTAGACCCCGTTGTTGACCTCGGTGAAGATGCGCTTGATGACCGGCATCATCTCCTCGATCTTGTCCGCCGGCAGCAGGTCCGGGGCGCCCTCGCGGTGGAATTGGCTCCACTGGGTGGAGAGGTCCATGGTGATCTGCGGGTAGTCGTTGGTCACCACGGCGCCGCTGGGCACGTCGACGATGGCCGGCACGGTGATGCCGCGCGGGTAGTCGGCGAAGCGCTTGAAGTAGTTCTCCTGGATGCGCTCGGTGCCCAGCACCGGGTCCACCCCGCCCTCATCGAGGTCGAAGGTCCATGAGCGCACGTCGTGCACCGGACCGGGGGTGCCCAGCGAGATGGCGTCCTCGAGGCCCAGCAGGCGTCGCACGATGATGGCGCGGTTGGCCCAGGGGCAGGCGCGTGCGGCCACCAGCCGGTAGCGTCCGGCCTCGAGGGGCCAGAGCTCGGCGCCCTCGGCGATGCCGGCGTGCACGTTGCCGATGCTGCCCTCGGTGGCTCCTCCGGAGGTGCGCACCGCGTCGGGATCGGCGACGATCCGGTCCTGGATGTAGTTGGTGTCGCGCGTGAATTCCGCGCCCGTCACATACGCACCGGCGGTGCTGTACTGATCTTCGCTCATAACCCAACCCTAGTTTCGTGTGCATGGATGCACCATCGCGGAAAAGAAAAGGAGGCCCGCCCGGGAGGGAAAGATCCCGGGCAGGCCCTGTTCCCGCCGGACCGTGCACGCATGCCTGGGAGCACACGCGGCACCGGGTCCGGAAGGGGAATCGGATGCCGGCCGGCGCCACCCCAAGGTGCGCCGGACAGGTCATCCGAAAAGTGGCGGCAAGGCCTTAGGCGGAGACCAGCGCTGCGTCGCGAACCGACTTCATGGCCACGGTCCACGGCACCAGCTGGTCCAGGACCGGGGCCAGCGAGGCTGCCTGCATCTCGGTCGGCTTGAACACCGAGAAGTTCTCGAAGTCGGTGAACAGCGAGAACATGCCGGTCTTCTGCACGTGGGCGACCTGCAGCTCGGAGAGGATGCCGCGCAGGTGCTCGACGGCGCGCACGCCGTAGGCAGAGCCGTAGGAGACGATGCCGGCGGCCTTGTTGGCGAACTCGGCGTTCAGGTAGGACAGCGCGTTGGCCAGGGCCGGGGCGACCGAGTGGTTGTACTCGGGGGTGACGAAGACGAAGCCATCGAACTCGGCGATCTTGGCGGACCATGCCTTGGTGGCATCGTTCTGGTAGTTCTGGTAGGCGGCCGGGTAGGCTTCGTCCAGCAGTGCCAGGTTGAAGTCCGCGATGTCAACGAGCTCGTAGTCGGCGTCGCCGCGCAGCTGGGCCTGTTCCAGGACCCACTGGGCCACGCCGGCGTTGTTGCGGCCCGGACGGGTTGAACCGGTGATGATGGCAATCTTGGTCATGCGTGATCTCCTTGAACTGGCACGAAGCGCGCCCCTGTTTGCTGACGCGTCAACTAAAACTTGATATTTATATCCTGCCGCGAGACGATTGACGTGTCAACTAAATTTCCCGAAGTGTGAGGCATGCCATGTCCGAGCCCCGATGGCTCAACCAAGACGAACAACAGCTTTGGCTGGAGTTCCGCGAATTCCTCTGGGGTTTCCCCCGGTCGATGGACCGCCAGCTGGCCCGTGATGCCGGGATGTCCAGTGGCGAGTACTCGGTCCTTGCCGCCGTTTCGCAGGCAGCCCCCGATGCCCTGCGCCCCGGCGACCTGGCCTCGTCCCTGGAATGGGATCGCTCGCGGGTGTCCCACCTGTTGCGCCGCATGGAGGCCAAGGGCCTGATCGAGCGGTGCGCGTCGAGCTGCGACGGCCGCGGCCAGGACATCAAGATGACCGAGAGCGGCTGGAACACCATTCGCGGCGCCGCACCGGGACATGTGTCCTTCGTGCGGGAAACGCTCTTTGACTCGCTCTCCGCGGACGAGCGGGAGCAGTTTCGCGCCATGCTCACCAAGATCCGGTCGGCGGCGGTCGAGCGCGAGCTCTGGTGACCCCTCCGGTCCTCCCGGCGCGGACTCCAGGGACCGGTGCGGCAGGCCTACTCCCCGTGTTCGGCGGTTGAGGGCCACTGCCCCTGGGCCGTGAACGACGTCGCCCAGTAGAACGGGTTCAACTCGCTCAGCGTGCGCATTTCCCACTCCGCGCCGCCGGCGGATCCCGGGACTGCCGCCAGGACGCCGGGGCCCCACACGGCAAGCCGCTCCTGGCAGATTCCGCACGGCGCCAGCACCTGGTAGGTCCCCTCTTCGGTCCCGCCGGTCACGCAGGCCGACGCCACCACCCTTTTCCCCAACGTGTAGGCCCGGGCCACCGCCCCGGTCTCGGCGCACAATGTCGCCGCCGCGTTGAAGTTGTCGAAGCTGACGCTGGTCAGGATTTGCCCGTCTTCCAGCACCACGGCGGCTGCGGCAACCGAATCCCGTGCCCCGGGCCACCTCGTCCGTAGTTGTTCGATGGCGGCTTCAACGAGTTTTTGGTTCGGGTCCATGCGGCAATTCTGCCACGCAAAACGCGTTCGCGGCCTTCAAAGGCGAAGACAACCCGATGCCAGGGCAACGACGGCGACCACCCCGGTTCCGCAACCCCTGCCCCGGAGTCGGTGTCCCCCGCCGCCGGCCCGCCCCGCGGTTTTCGGGTTGTCCACAACCCCGCGCACCCCGGCCACCGCACCTTCCCGCGCGGTGCACACTGGGAGACATGGAAACGCAGGCGCTCATCCAAGCCCTCACCGACGACGGTGGCGATCCGGGACACCCAGTGTCGCCGGTCGAGAAGCTGCGCCTGCTCAATGCCCTGGCCCAGCGCTCCGGCGACCTGATCGCCGAGCTCACCTTGGAGATCGCTTCCCCCACCCAGGCCGCCCTGTTTGCGCACACGATCGAAGGCATCCACCGGCTGGCCGAACTCGCGCAGATCCGCGCCGCACACGCCGCCCAACGCACCCTGGTCCAGGACCTGCCCGAAGCGAACCTCGAACAGGCCCGCAGCATTGCGCGCGACCCGGCCGCCTTCATCCGCGGCGAGTTGCAGCTGTCCGCGGACCCGGCCACCGTGCCCACGGGGCTGATGCCGTTCAAGGACACCACCGCCTTCCTGCAGGGAAGCCTGGGGCTGAGCCACTTCGCCGCCCGCGACCGCCTGCACGCCGCCAACACCCTGCTCCCCCGCACCGACATTCACGGAAACACCTGCGCTCCGCGCTATCCCAAGCTCGCCGAGCAGGTCCATGCCGGCGCCGCCCGCCTGGGCGCCGCAACGGCCGCGGCCCGAAAACTGGACAAGCTCGCCCCCTCGATCGCCGCCCATCCCGAGCGCCCGGACCTTGCCGTGCGTCTCGAGGAAGAGGTCGCAGAATCCGTCGTCGCCGGCATCCCCAGCGCCACCAACAGGCTGCTCAATGCCCTGGCCGACGAACTGGACAACACCGCCGAGGCCGAACCGACCCCGGAAGAGATCCAAGCCAAGGCCGGCATCCTCATCACCAAGCGCACGCGCCACTTCACGTGGATGTCCCTGTGCATGCGGAACACCGACGCCGAGGTCTTCCTGGCCCACTTCGCCGCCTCGGACAACCCCCGCACGCTGGCCGGCAACCGCGAGGCGCTGGCCACAGCCGCCACCGGCATGGCCCCCGCCAACACCGCGGCCAACGGCAACGGTGCCGACGATAACGGCAACCGGGTCCACGGCGACGACACCACGGACGGCCCCGACTGGTTCACCCGCCCCGAGAACGCCGAAAACGACGTCCTGGACGAACCGGCGTCCGGATCCACCGACTTGCTCAACGGAACGGTTCCCGGCGCCGACGGCCTCACCCCACCCCAACGCCACCTCCAGACCCTGCTCAACCTCATGCGGGCCCCGGCCAAACCGCCGGGAAAGGGCACCACCGGGCTGCCCACCGCCCAGTTGGTCATCCACTGCCGACTCGACACCCTGCTCGGCCTGGCCAAGGGCGCGGGCTGGAGCGCCCACGGCCTGGAAATCCCCATAGGCGAGGTCCGAAGACGCCTCGCCACCGACGGCGTCATCCCCGTGGTCCTCGGAGGCCAAAGCGAAATCCTCGATCTCGGCCGGGAAATGCGTTTCGCCCCCGACCACATCAGGCGCGGCGTCCTGGCCCGCGACGGTGGATGCTTCTACCCTGGCTGCACCGTTCCGCCCGAACACCTGGAAATGTGCCACATCGATTCATTCGCGCAAGGCGGCCACACCAGCGTCCACAAGTTCACCCCCGGCTGCTCTTCCCACCACCACATGGCCGACAACGGACTGCTCACGCTCGTCATCCACAACGGCATCCCGCACGTGATCCTCCCCAAGCACCTCGACCCCGAACAACTGCCCCGCCGCAACAACTACTGGCAACAGCCGCAGACCACACTCTTTTAAGAGCCCGGGTCCGGCATCGGAGCCGCACGATTGGCGAGCAAAGGCGAATGGTGCCGAGGTGCTTCCGCAACTATTTGCGAAAACACCTCGGCACCCATTTACCCGCAGCCTCAGTGCAGCGGGGTCTCGACGAATCCCCTGCCGATCATCCCGGTCGTAACGAGGGAAAGCGTCATGATGCGTTGACCTTTCCAAAGATGTCGAGGACTTCTTCGCGCGTGGTGGCATCCTCCAGCCGTGACACCTGTTCCTTGTCGGTGAAGACCCGGGCAATCGTGGACAGGATGGCCAGATGCTCGTTGTTCACCCCGGCGATGCCGACCACGAACCTGACCTCCTTGCCGTTCCAGTCGATGCCTTGCGGATAGCAGATGATCGAGACCGCCGTACTGGAGATGTGGCCTTTTGCCTCGTTCGTGCCGTGCGGGATGGCCAGAAAGTTCCCCATGTAGGTGGACACCGATGCCTCGCGGGCGTGCATCGAGGCCACATATGCTTCGTTCACCGCGCCACGGCCCAGCAGCAGCGCCCCGGCTTCGTCGATTGCGGCGTCTCGCGAGGCAGCGCTGCCGGTGAGCACGACGCTGTCGGCGACCAGGATCTGCCCTCGTGCCGGTGCAGCGGATTCCGGCGTGGATTCCACCGGCACGGCCGGGTCCTGCGGGTCGCCATGCGTGGCAGCCTCGGAGTGTGTTGCCATGATTTTTCCTAATCGTTTGTCCTGCTGCGCCGCAGGAAAAGAAAGTGGACAGGTATGGACGCCTATGACGTCTTCGAGATCCGATGCAGCCATTCCAGGAACATCTTCATTTCCGTGCTGGAAAGCTGCTGCGGGTTCGAGGACTCGAGGGCGGCATTCAGGGCGATGGCGGCCACGACGACCGAGGAGGTCTCCACCGGCGTTGCGGAGTCGGCGATGCCGGCCTCCGAGGACACCGCGGTGATGACGGCGTCGCGGGTCATGTCCGAGAGTTCGAAGTTCCGACCGGCCTCAGGCTCGGCGATGAGCATCAGGGTGACCCCGATGTTCGCCGCCAGGATGCTGCGCACCGCATCGGCCGGTGCCACATTCAGGTGCCCGGACTCCGCGGCACGATCCAGTTTCTCCCGCAGCAGCGCTTCGGCCTCGGCAACCCGGTTCGACCGGCTTCCGGGCCGCACGTTGCCGAACATCACCAGGTACAGGTGCGGCTGCTCGATGCCAAAGCGCACGTGCTGGTCCCACATGCGCCGCACGTCGTCAAGTGGTTTATCGGTGTTGACGAGGCCCATTTCCCGGGCGAAGTACTGCTCGAAACCCACGGCAACAACCGCGTCGAACAGCCCTTCCTTGTCACCGAAGTGGTGGTACAGCGTCGGCGCCGTGACCCCCGCCAACTCGGTGATCTTCCGGGTCGAGACAGGAGCCCCGTCCGAACGCGCCAAAAGTTCGACGGCGGCCTGCAGCAGCCTCTCTCGTGGCGGAAGCTGGAAGTCAAGACTCATGACTGCTACCCTAGCACCTATAGCATCGCTATATGAAGGGGATCACACCTTGAGTTCGACTCGAGTCCTGGCGTGATCGACGGCTGCCTTGCGCAACGGACAACCCCAGAACAACCCACCGGATCGAGGAACATAAGTGCTGAACTTCTCAGGAGTGGGCGTCACGCCCGGACGCGTCATCGGAACCATCCGCCACATGCCCCCGGCGCTGACCGAACCTCCCGCAGGAGAACAGCTGGACGGCCAGATGTCGGCGGAGCAGGCAATCGCCGGGCTCAAGGACGCCGCCTTGCGCGTCCAGGCCGAGTTGCGCACCCGCGCGGCAGGCGCCAGTCCCGAGGCCAAGGCCGTCCTGGAGGCCACCGCGCTGATGGCCACCGACTCGATGCTGCTCAAGGGCGCCAACAAGATGATCAACGGCGGGCTTTCCGCCGAACGCAGCATCTGGGAATCGGGCGAGACCGTCGCCCAGATGCTCATCACCCTCGGCGGCTACATGGCCGAACGCTCCACCGACGTGCTTGACGTGCGCGCCCGCATCGTGGCCGAGCTGCGCGGTGTCCAGGCCCCGGGGATCCCCGACTCGGAGACCCCGTTCATCCTCGTCGCCGACGACTTGGCGCCCGCCGACACCGCCACCCTTGACCCCGCGAAAGTCATTGCGCTGCTGACCACCGGCGGCGGACCCCAGTCGCACACCGCCATCATCGCCCGCGACCTGGGCTTGACCGCGGTGGTCGCCGCCCCGGGGCTCGAGACCCTGCTGGCCGGAACCGAGGTGTTCGTGGACGGCGCCGCCGGAACGATTTCCACCGAACCCGGCGAACCGGAGCGCGAGGCCGTCGCCGCCTGGCTGAAGAACGCGGCACTGCTGAGCGTCTTCGACGGCAACGGAGAGCTGGCCGATGGCCACCTTGTCCCGCTGCTGGCGAATGTCGGCGGCGGCAAGGACGCCGTGAAGGCCGCCGCGGCCGGCGCCCAGGGCGTGGGCCTGCTGCGCACCGAATTCTGCTTCCTGGGCCGCGACACCGAGCCGTCCGTCGAGGAACAGGTCGCCGAGTACAAGGCGGTCTTCGACGCCTTCGAGGGCAAGAAGGTCGTGGTGCGCACGCTGGATGCCGGTGCCGACAAGCCACTGCCGTTCCTCACCGACACCTCCGAGCCGAACCCCGCACTGGGCGTGCGCGGCTACCGCACCGACACCACTTCTCCCGGAGTGCTGGCCCGCCAGCTCTCCGCCATCGCCACCGCGGCATCCGAGTCCGGCGCCGAGGTGTGGGTCATGGCCCCGATGATTTCCACGCCGTCTGAGGCCTCTGATTTCGCCGCCATGTGCGCCGCCGCCGGACTGGCAACGCCCGGGGTCATGGTCGAGGTCCCCTCGGCCGCGCTCAGCGCCGCGCCCATCCTCTCCAGCGTCGCATTTGCCTCCCTGGGCACCAACGACCTGACGCAATACACCATGGCCGCCGACCGCCAGCTTGGCCCGCTCGCCGCGTTGAACAACCCGTGGCAGCCGGCGGTGCTGCGCCTGATCGAGCTGACCGTCGCCGGTTCCCGGGCCGAGGGCAACAACAAGCCCGTCGGCGTCTGCGGGGAGGCCGCGGCCGACCCCGCGCTGGCGGTGGTGCTGGTCGGCCTGGGCGTCTCGACGCTATCGATGTCCGCCAGGTCGCTGGCCGCCGTGGCCGCGGTGCTCAAGACCGTCACCGTGGAACGAGCCGGCGAATTGGCGCAGCTGGCCCTGGCCGCACCGAGTGCCGAGGCCGCACGCGCCACCGTGCGCGGGCAGCTGCCGGCACTCACCGAGCTCGGCCTCTAGCCCACCTCCGGCCGCATCACCGGCCGCTTCCTCCCCCATCCGCTTCACACATCCCGTAGAAAACAGGAGACTCTCCCATGTTCGAACGCCTTGCCACCATTGCCAGCGCCTCCGGCCTGCATGCCCGCCCCGCCGCCCTCTTTGCCGAGGCCGCGGGCGCCTACGACATCGAGGTCACCATCGCGCCCAAGGGCGCACCGGATGACGACGCGCTTGATGCCTCGAGCATCCTCTCGCTGATGACTCTCGGCGCGGCCAAGGGCGATGAGGTGGTGCTGCGCGCGACCGGCGACGGCGCCGAGGCGGCCCTGGAATCCCTGGTGGCACTGCTGGAAACCGACCTGGACGCAGTCTAGCCACCAACCAATCGCCGATGGCGTGGAACGCGGGATTCACACGCGTTCCAAGCCATCGGCGTTTTCCTTTCCGGCCGGTCGCCCTGTCCCGTCGCATCCCGGCACGGTGCCCGGTGACCGAAGACAACCAGGGCGGTCGGCGCTCTGAAAGGCCGCTTTCAGCCACGCGCCCGACCGCAGGGTGACAGGCTTTTGCGTGGGCCGGCGGGGATGCACAACGACTTCCGCACAAGCGAAAACCGGGTGTGTGGCGCGACGTAGACTGCTCGCATGGAGATCAGAGTCGGCACCGACCAAGACTGGCCTGCAATCTATGCCTTCTACCGGGTCACGATGGCAGAAGGTCGGACCTACGCGTTCCCCTTCAACCAGACCCTCGCAGAGGCCGAGCCGTGGTGGATGGAGCGGGCGCCAGGCCAAACAGTGGTCGCCGTCGAAGGCCATCGGATTCTGGGTTCGGCGAAGATGGGCCCCAACCGGCCCGGACGCGGCTCCCACATCGCCACCGGATCCTTCTTGGTCGATCCCGAACACCGAGGCAAGGGCGTGGGGCGGGCGCTCGGCGAGTACGTCATCAACTGGGCACGCCGGGAAGGCTACCGCGGGATTCAATTCAATGCCGTCGTCGAGACCAACGGTCCCGCAGTCCATCTTTGGCAGGCACTCGGTTTCGAGATCATCGGCACGGTTCCGGAATCCTTCGACCACCCTGAGCACGGCCTGGTTGGCCTCCACGTCATGTACCACGGGTTGAAATAGTCCGGTCCGCAAGCTCGAGCCCCGGCCTGGCTCGGGTATTTCGAAGGAAATCTCGGCATCCAGAGCGGCGGCCGAATCCCCGCCTGCGACCGTACGGGGAACACCCATGGACAGAATTCATGGCTAATTTCCCGTGCCGCGCTCCTGCTTCGTTCCAAGGCGGCCCCGCCACACTGACTCTCAGGCCACCGGCTCGGTGATCTTCTCCTCGCCCGCGGCCACGAGCCGTGCATATGCCCCGCCGGCGGCGAGCAGTCCGGCGGGCGTGCCGCGTTCGACGATCCTGCCCGCCTCGAGCACCGCCAGTTGGTCGGCGTCCTCAACGGTGGACAAGCGGTGGGCGATCATCAGCGTGGTGCGCCCGGCCGCCAGGCGGTCAAGGGCATCCTGCACCAGTGCCTCCGTGGTGTTGTCCAACGCGCTGGTGGCCTCGTCGAGCACCAGCACCCTCGGGTTGCGCAGGATCGTTCGCGCGATGGCCAACCGCTGCTGTTCACCGCCGGAGAAGCGGTGCCCGCGCGCGCCGACCAGGGTGTCGAGACCCTCGGGCAGGGATGCGACCAGGTCGGCGATCTGCGCGCTGGCCAGGGCCTTCCAGAGGGTCGCGTCGTCGGCATCGGGGTCCGCCAAGAGCAGGTTCTCGCGGATCGAGGCGTGGACGAGGTAGGTTTCCTGGGAAACCACGCCCACGATCCGGGCCAGGGTTGCCGGTTCCATCTCGCGCACGTCGATGCCGTCGATGGTGATCCGGCCGCGGCTGGGATCGTACAGCCGGGGCAGCAGCGATCCGAGCGTGGACTTGCCCGATCCCGTCGCTCCGACGATCGCGGTCGCGGTTCCCGGTGCCAGTTCCAGGTCGATCCCGCGCAGCACCGCGGGTCCGTCCCCGTAGGCAAAGCCGACGCCCTCGAAGCGCACCCGCCCGGCCGCCCGTTCCGGATCGACCTGGACGGGGTTCACCGGTGCCTTGAGCTCCGGGTCCATGTCCAGGTATTCGAAGATCCGGCTGAACAGCGCCATCGCGGTGACCCACTGGACGCCGACGTTCAGCAGCCCCATGATGGGGCGGAAGATCGCGCCCTGCAGCGCGGTGAACGCCACCAGCGTGCCGATGCTCATTCCGCCGGAGGTGGCGGGGAACCCCGCCGCAAGGTAGATGACCGCGGGGATCGCGGCGAAGACGATGCCCATGGTGGCCATGCGCCAGCGCCCGGCCAGCTGGCTGCGCAGTTCCAGGTCGATGAGCCGGTGCGAGGAGGCGGAGAAGCGGGCGACGTCGCGCCCGGTGGTGCCCAAGGTCTTGGCCAGCCGGATGCCGGAGACCGAGAGCCCCTCCTCGATCTGCGTGTACATTCCCGCCAGCTCCTGTTGCCGCGCGGTGGTGATGTCCCGTCGCAGCAACGCAACCTTGCGCGAGAGCCAGATGGCCGGCGGCAGCACCACCAGCGAGAGCAGGCTCATCCGCCAGGAGAGCGCGGCCATCGCGATGGCGGTGGCCACCGCGGTGGTCAGGTTGGACGCCACCGAGGTGGCGGTGGAGGTGACCACGTTCTGCATCCCGGCGATGTCGTTGGTCAGTCGCGACTGCACCTCCCCGCCGCGGGTGCGGGTGAAGAAGCCCAGCGACTGGGCCTGTAGGTGGGTGAAGAGCCGGGTGCGCAAGGTGTGCATGACCTTCTGGCCCATCTTGGTGGCCATCCAGGTCTGCACCACGCCGATGGCCGCCGTGGCGGCGGCGACCGCGACCAGCCCGCCGGCGAGCCAGGCGAGCAGCGCGGTGTCCCGGTGCGGCAGCGCGTCGTCGATGATGGCGCGGATCAAAAACGGCTGGGCGAGCCCGATGACCGAGGCCGCGGAGATGAGCAGCACGACGAGGGCGATGGCCAGACGGTGCGGCCTGAACAGGGCGGCGATCCGGGAGAGCTTCACCGGATGGGCCTTGACCTGCCTGAGGTCCGCCGGGTTGAGGCGGGCGACTGGGCCGCCGCCGCCTCCGCCTCCTCCACGGCCGGCATCGCCGGGGCCGTGCGGGTTGTTGGTGGAGGGGCCCGGTCGGGCCGCGCCGGAAGAGGTTCTCGATTCCGACATGTGCACCACCTTTCGGGGTGGTTGTGGGGTGCGCAGGTTGGCACCACGTCATCGATGAGGTTACCTCACTATGTGGTTGCCAGTCAAATTTGTTGTAGTCTGGGGGCATGCCAATCAGCAGCAATCTCGTGCCTCCCGGGGACCTGTCCGAACTCTTCCACCGCGCCTCCCGCTCGCTGCGCCAGACCTGGTCGGCACGGCTGGCCCCGTTCGAGCTGACCCCGCACCAGTCCCGCGCCATGCGCTCCCTGGCGCAGCACGGAAACTCCTCTGACCCCGCTGCCGCGGCGGGCATGCGGTTGAAGGAGATCGCCGAGCACCTGCGCATCGCCCCGCGTTCGGCCACCGAAGTCATCGACCAGCTCGAGGCCAAGAAGCTCGTCCTGCGGCAGACCGACCCCATCGACCGGCGTGCCACCCTGGTGTGCCTGACGGAGGAAGGCAGACAGGTGAGCGAACGCGTGCGGGCAGCCCGGCGCATCCACACCCAGGAATATTTCGGTCGCCTCAACGCCCAGGAACGCGCCGAGCTCGCGCGCATCCTGGAAAAGCTCTCCGGCTCCCCCGAACGCTAGGAACCCCGGACCCCGCACGGCCGCATGTTGCGGGGTCCGGGGTCAATGCCCGGGCTGGTTAGTTTTCGGACTTGCCACGGCGCCAGTAGCCCATGAACGCGACCTGCTTGCGGTCCATGCCGGCATCACGCACCAGGTAGCGGCGCATCTCCTTGATCACCCCGGCCTCACCTGCCAGCCAGGCGTAGAACGGCTGGGTGGAAACCGTGGCGGTCTCCCAGAGGATCTGCTCATCGACGTCGACGTCCTCGGGCTCGGCCCCGGTCATCACGGCGCCGGCGGCGGGAATCGCCACGATGTCCCGCACCGCGGCGGCAAGCAATTCGCCGTGCGGGTGGGAACCGCGCGGCAGCCACTGCACCGAGACGCCCGAGCGGGTCGAGGAGCCCTGGATGTCCCCGGTGTCCGGGACCTCGATCAGCGCATGTCCGGTGACCCCGGCCGGCAGGGCCTCGAGGATCGAGCAGATGGCCGGCGCGGCCGTCTCGTCGCCGGCCAGCAGGACGCGCTTGGCGGCCCCGCGGCGGAACTCGATGCCGCCGTAGTTTTCGTCGCACAACCCCGCGTTGGGGCCCAGCAGGAGCATCGCGTCGCCGACCCGGGCCTGCGCGGCCCACACCGTTGCGGGCCCGCCGACCAGCTTGCCGCCCTCGGTACGCAGGTGCAGCACGAAGTCGATGTCGATTTCCGCGTGTTCCCCGCGGTTGTCCCGGTGTCCGGCCGCACGCAACGCCCGCACGGTGTAAGTGCGCATGTCCCCGCGGGTTTCGGCCGGCAACGCCAGCCAGCGGCGGTACCAGCCGCCGGCTTCCTCGGCGCTGAGCCGGGCGCCGGGGCGCAGCGACTCGAATTCGGCGGGGAGCCCCGGCGCCTCGGCACCGGGCTGCGCGGCCGGCGGGATCAGCAGCTTGATGCGCAGGTCCAGCGGCACCTCACCGGCGCCGAAGTGCTCCAGGTCCGCGCCGGTGAGCGTGATCCGCCGGTAGTTGTCGCTGAGCTGGTCGGTGGCCAGCACGCGGGTGGAGAACGCCAGCATTTCGCTGACCTCCTCGGCACGCTGCAGGCCATCCTCGGCAGCGGTTTTCGGTGCCTGGGCCACGGTCCCCTCCGCCGGTGCTTCGGGGAATGCCTCGGCCGCCGGGTCCACGAGCACCGGGGCGGCGGCCACGGGGCCGGCACCCAGCCCGGCATCGGGGTCCTGCGTGCGGTAGATGCCCCTGGCGGCCAGCACGGACTCGGCGCGCAGCACCCGGTGGCGGCCGATCGGCAGCACCAGCGGGGTTCCGGCCACCGGGTCCGGGATGACCCGGCACGGCATGCCGAAGACGTTCTTGACCATGTCCTCGGTGACCACCGCGGCCGGGTGCCCGGCCGCGACTATCTTGCCGTGCTTCAGCGCCACCAGGTGGTCCGCGTAGCGCGCGGCCAGGTTGAGGTCGTGCAGCACGATCACCACGGTGGTGCCCCGGGAGCGATTGAGCTCGGAGATGACGTCGAGCACCTCCAGCTGGTGCGCCACGTCCAGGTAGGTCGTGGGCTCGTCCAGCAGCAGCAGCTCGGTTTCCTGGGCCAGGGCCATGGCGATCCAGACGCGCTGGCGCTGCCCGCCGGAGAGCTCGTCGATGGGCCGCTCGGCCAGCTCGACGGTGCCGGTCAGGTTCATGGCGCGGTCCACGGCCGCCTCGTCCTGGGCGGAGAAGCGCTTGAACCAGCCCTGGTGCGGGTAGCGGCCGCGGCCGATGAGCTCGCGCACCGTGATCCCGTCCGGGGCGGTGGGGGTCTGCGGCAGCAGCCCCAGCAGCTTGGCGACCTCGCGGGCCGGCCGGGAGTGGATGTCCTCGCCGTCCAGCAGCACCTGTCCCCCGGCGGGCTTCAGCAGCCGGGAGAGTCCGCGCAGCAGGGTGGACTTGCCGCAGCCGTTGGCGCCCACGATGATCGTCACCTCGCCCTTGGGCAGCTGCAGCGAGAGCTCGTCGACGATGCTCACCGAATCGTAGGCGAGTGTGAGGTCCTGTGCTTCGATAAGTGCCATGCGTGCTCTCAGCTTCCTTCCTTGTTGGCGCGCACCAAGACCCAGATCAGGAATGGTGCTCCCAGTGCGCCGGTGACGACGCCGACTGGCAATTGTATGTCGTTCAGGATGTTGGTGGCGATGAACGTCGCGGAGGTGACCAGCAGCGCCCCGACCAACGCCGCGGAGCCCAGGTTGCTGCGTCCGCCGCACAGGCGCAGGGCCAGCGGCCCGGCCAGGAAGGAGACGAAGGCCAACGGCCCGGTGACCGCGGTGGCCACCGCGGTCAGCCCGACCGCCAGCAGGATCAGCCCCAGCCGGGTGCCGCGTACGCGCAATCCCAGCCCGGCGGCGGTGTCGTCGCCCAGCTCCAGGATGCGCAGCTTCGCGGCGGCCGGCACCAGCAGCGGCAGCAGGATCGCCAGCGCCGCCCCCAACATTCCGGCCCGTTCCCAGGTGCTGGCGGACAGCGAGCCGGTCAGCCAGCGCATGGCGTCGGAGGCCATGCGGATGTCGGTGCGGGTGAGGAGGTACTGGATGACGCCCTGCAACATGGCGGCCACCGCAATGCCCGCCAGGATCAGCCTCGCCCCGGTGTGCCGCCCGGCATCGGCGATGGCGTAGATCAGCAGCGCCACGGCCAGCGCGCCGGCGCAGGCGATGAGCGAAAGCCCCAGTCCCTGGGCGCCGAAGAACAGCATGCCGGCCACCGCGGCGGCGCTGGCGCCGTAGCCGACCCCGATCACGTCCGGGCTGGCCAGCGGGTTGCGCAGCATGCGCTGGAAGATGGCCCCGGAAGCCCCGAACGCGGCCCCCGCCAGCACGCCGACGGCAGCCTGGGGCAGCCGGTCCTCCCAAAGCATGAAGGAGACCCCGGGCACGCGCCCGCCGGCCAGGGCCTCGAGCAGCTCCGGCACCGCCATCGGGTGGCGCCCGGCCACCAGGTTCAGGACGATGGCCACGACGATGCCTGCGACGGCCAGCAGGTTCACCCGGGCCACCGGGCCCGGCCGGCGTCCGGCGCGGCTCCGACCGGCGCGCCCTGCGGAGCCGTCGATTCTGCGGGACCTGCTCCCCGGCGTGCGCCCGCCGCGCGCGGCGACGGCAGCCGCGGAGGCGGCCACGGAGGAGGCACCGGTGCCCGTGCCGGCACCCGCATGCCCGGATTCGGCGGCGGGCAGCGCCCCGGCCTCGGTGCGCGGACCGGTCTCGGGTTCAAGGCGCGGCAGCGGTGTGGCGGCGTCGCCGCGCCCGGCCAGCGTCTGGCGGCTCACAGGGAGACCTTCCTTCCGCGGCGCAGCAGCCAGAGGAAGAGCGGCGCGCCGAGCACTGCCGTCATGACCCCGACCTGGATTTCCGCGGGCGGGGCGATGACCCGGCCCACCACGTCGGCGCCCAGCAGCAACACCGGTCCGGCCAGCATCGACAACGGCAGCAGCCAGCGGTAGTCGCCTCCGGCCAGCGCCCGGATCGCATGGGGGACGATGAGCCCGACGAAGCCGATGGGCCCGGCCAGCGCGGTGGCGGCACCGCACAGCAGCACGACCCCGGCCGCGGACAGCGCGCGCCCGCGGCCCACGCGGAACCCGAGCCCCACGGCCGAGTCGTCGCCCAGCGCCAGCGCGTTGAACAGCCGGGCGCCGCACAGCACCGCGACGGCCCCGACGGCCAGGAACGGGGCGACGGCGAGCATCTCGGGCACCTCGCGGGCACCGAGGGTGCCGACCTGCCAGAACCTGAAGCGGTCCAGCGCTTCCTGTCCGATCATCAGGATCGCGTTGGTCAGCGACGCGAGGCCCGCGGCCATGGCGGCCCCGGCCAGGGCCAGCTTCAGCCCCGTGGCCCCGTCGCGGCCCAGCGAGGCCACCACGTAGACCAGCAGCGCAGCGCCGGCGGCACCGACGAACGCGAAAAGGATGTAGCCGTGCAGCGTGGACACGGCGAAGAAGTGGATGCCGGCGACCACGGCCAGCGCGGCGCCGGCGTTGACGCCCAGGATGCCCGGGTCGGCCAGGGGGTTGCGGGTGATGCCCTGCATCCCGGCGCCGGCCAGCCCCAGGGCCGCCCCGATGAGCAACCCGGCGATGGTGCGCGGGATCCGCGAGGCGATGACGGTGTGGTCCCCGTTGGAGGGGTCCAGGTGGGACAGTGCCTCAAGGACGGTGGCCGGGGCGATGTGCCTGGCGCCGATGAGCAGCGAGAGGAAGACCATCGCCACCACGGCCGCCGCAAGCAGGAGCGCCAGCAGCGGCGCCGGCAGCAGGCCGGGGCGCCGGGCGGGCGTCCCGGACGCCGCTTCGCCCGCGGGCGGCGCCGGCGGCGCGGCGACGGCGCTAACCGCCCGCGGAGGCAGGGACTCGGGCCGGTGCGGCAAGGGGGCATGCGTGCTCATGGATTGACCACCTGGTTTCGGTCCGGGGTTGGAGTCTTGGCCCTAGACTGGGGGCCATGACCAAGCAGCAAGCCACCCGTGTCTCCGCGGCGGCCGCCTTTTACCTGGCTCCCAATCCCGGACCCATGTCGCTGGAGGGAACCAATTCGTGGGTCCTGCGTGCGCCCGGCGCCGAGCATTGCGTCGTCGTGGACCCGGGGCCCGACGACGCCGGGCACCTGGCGGCGCTGGCCGCCGAATCCGTCGAGCTGATCCTCATCACGCACCGGCACCACGACCACACCGAGGGCATCGACACGCTGCACCGGCTCACCGGGGCACCGGTGCGCGCCGCCCTGCCGGAACATTGCCGCGACGCAGGGGTGCTGGCCGACGGGGAGGAAATCCACGCGGCGGGCCTGCGGCTGCGCGTGCTGGCAACACCTGGGCACACTTCCGATTCGCTGAGCTTCCTGCTGCCCGACGACGGGGCGAACGGCTCGGTGCTCACCGGCGACACCATCCTGGGCCGCGGAACCACCATTCTCGATGCCCCCGACGGGACGCTGGCCGACTACCTGGCCTCGCTGGACAAGCTGGAGGCCTGCCCCGACGCGCTGGTGCTGCCGGCGCACGGCCCGGCGCTGGGCTCCCTGCACGGCATCGTGCGCGAATACCGGGCCCACCGGCACGAACGGCTGGCCCAGATCCGCGCCGCCGTGGCGCAGATCCGGGCCGTTGCCGCCGACGGTCCCACCGTCGCCCAGGTCACCGACGCCGTTTACGCGGATGTGGATCCGCTGGTGCGACGCGCCGCCGAGATCTCGGTGGCAGCGCAATTGCACTATCTCAAGGAGTCCGAAGCTTCCTGACATTGCGTGTGGGTCCCGCCCTGTTGGTGCCGGTGCGTGCGTTGGTTGCCGGCTACTTGCCGGCGGATGTCTGGGCGGCGGCGGCGAAGGCCGGAACGACCTTGTCGACGGCGTAGGGCACCGACAGCGGGGAGGCCGCCGAGATGGCAAGCACCTCCATGTCGTTGGCCGCGGCCACCAGCCCGCCCTTGGAAACGGCGGGGATCTGGGCGAAGAGCTTGTTCTTGGCGATGGCTGCGGTGCCCGTGGTCTCATCTGCCCAGGTGAAGAAGATGTCGGCCTCGAGCTCGTTGGCGCGCTCGGCGGCCCACGGCAGGTAGAACTCGCCGTCCTTGGCGTTCGCATCAACGACCTCGGCCTGGGTCATGCCCAGTGCGGTGAGGAAGCGCGGGCGCGAGTCGCCGGTGGCGTAGAGGCTGATGGAGTTGTCGGACGGCTCCAGGTTGCCGGCGATGAAGGTGGTGTCCTTGAATACCGGGTTCGCCTCGGCGGCGGCGGCAACCTTCGCCTCGACGCCGGAGATGACGTCCTTGGCCTCGGCCTCCTTGCCCAGGGCCTGGCCCACGGCGGTGGTCACGTCCTGCCAGCCGGCGGTGTAGTTCGGTGCCACCGGGCCGATGACCGGGGCGATCTTCGAGAGCTTGTCGTACTCGTCCTTCGTCAGGCCCGAGTAGCCGGCCACGATCAGGTCGGGCTGCGCCTCGGCCAGGGCGGTGAAGTTCACGCCGTCCTTCTCCGAGTACTGCACCGGCGCCTTTTCGCTGCCGATCGAGGCGCCGAGTTCCGCGAGCTTGGCATCCTTCCAGTCGGTGGAACCCTGCTTGTTGTTGCCCCAGGCGTCCTCGGCCATGGCCACCGGGACGACGCCCAGCGCCAGCACGGCATCGGCGTTGACCCACGAGACGGTGGCAACGCGCTCGGGCTTCTCGGTGATCTCGGTCGTGCCGTAGATGTGCTTGATGCTGACCGGGAAGGAGGCGGAAGCGGCTTCGGTGCTGCTGGCCGGGGCGCTGTCGGCGGCTCCGCCGCAGGCACTTAGGGTCAGGGCAAGGGCTGTGGTTGCTGCGGCGATGAGGCCGGCGCGTCGAGTGAACTTCATGTGAGTGTGGAATCCTTTGCGGTTCAGCGTGGGAAAGCGATGGGTGCGGAGGAGTCGGCGCTTGCTCTGCGGTGAACGAGATGACCCAATTCACAAGCACCAGTCGAGTAAGGCTAACCTCACTAAACGCAAATACGCAACATTGCCCAACCCTAATTGGTCGCCGCATGACGCGACGCACGATGACAAACCCCCGTCATTTCGCACCGCCGCCACCCCTCGGGTGACTAGGCTCACAGTATGAACGAAAATCCCCTGCCGGAGTCCACGAATCCGCACCGCAGCATGGGCACGGCTCTTGTCACCGGAGCAACCGCGGGCTTGGGCGCCGAGTTCTGCACCCAACTGGCCGCCCAGGGCCACGATCTCGTCATCGTTGCCCGCGACAGGCGACGTCTGGATGAGGTCGCGGCACGGCTGCATGCGCAATATGCCATCAAAGTGGAAGTGCTGGAGGCGGACATGGTCACCGACGCGGGAACCGCACGGGTCGCCGCTCGAATAGCCCGGGAGTCGGAACCCGTCTCAATGCTGGTCAACAATGCCGGATTCGGGTTGCGCGGGAACTTTGCCGACAACGACCTCGACGATGAGCTCGCCCACCTGCGAATCCACACCCAAGCACCCCTGACGCTGATGCATTCGGCGATCAACGCCATGGGCGCCCGCGGCGGCGGGCGGATCATCAACGTCGCCTCGGTCGCCGCATTCACCCCGCGCGGAAGCTACTCGGCGGCCAAGGCCCTGATTGTGAATTTCAGCCGGTGGGCCAACGTGTTCTATGCGGATCGCGGCATTTCCGTCACGGCCCTGTGCCCCGGCTTCGTGCGCACCGAATTCCACGACCGCATGGGCGCCGACAAGTCCAGGATTCCGGTCTGGGGCTGGCTGACCGCCCCGGATGTGGTGCGCCAGGCCCTGGCCGACAGCAGCGCGGGAAAATCCGTGTCGATACCGTCCACGCGTTACAAGGTCGCCATCGCCGTGGCGCGCTTAGCGCCCGACGCATTGGTGGAGCGCCTGGCCCGGCGCGGTCGCTGACCGGGTCCACCCAAGCCGGCCACGCCGGAAGCACCCCCAGTACGCCCGGCGCATGCGCCGCCGGCGGGGGCGCAATTCCAGTTGGGACCCGGCGTCAGAAGGCGTCACGCCGACACCATTGGTGAAAAGTGACGGAGATTACCTTGGGTGCCGAATGGTGCGCTGTTTTCGCGTGATTGCGGCCCCCATTAGGCCACCCTTGCCTGCCGATCGGTAGAGAACAACAACCTGCACAGGTTGTCGGGTTTGCTCATAGGACAGCCTTATCTATAGCGTTTGAACCAAGTTCATTTACGCAACGAGGTCGTTCGCTAATTGCCGAGGACCTCGAGCTGTGGCCCCCATCATCGGAGTAAACATCGTGAAGACCCCTGTTCGCGTCGTCCTTGGCGCATTCGCCGCAGGCGCATCCCTGCTTGCCCTCACCGCTTGCGGAGGCTCCACCGAGGCAGGCGCCAACGCCGCCGACACCAAGACGGTCAGCATCGCCCATGCACAGGGAACCACCGAGGTTCCGGTCAACCCGGAAACCGTGTACACCTTCGACCTGGGCGTACTTGATTCGATGGCGGCCCTTGGCCTGGAGGCCGACGGCGTACCCGAAACCAAGTACCCCGAATCGCTGGCCAAGTACAACGACGCCGCCGTGACCAAGATCGGCTCCATGAAGGAGCCGGACTTCGAAGCCATCTCCAACGGCAACCCGGACCTGATCATCATCACCGGCCGCACCGCCCCGGCCTATGGCGAACTGTCCAAGATCGCCCCTACCATCGACCTGTCGGTGGATCCCAAGAAGCCGCTGGACTCCTTCAAGGAGCAGGCAGGCAAGCTGGGCCAGGTCTTCGACAAGGAAACACAGGTCACCGAGAAGCTCGCCGCCCTGGACACCAAGATCGCCGATACCAAGGCCAAGAGCGCCAACGCGGGCAAGGGCCTGATCATCATGACCTCCGGCGGTGAGCTGACCGCCTACGGCGCCGGCTCGCGCTTCGGCCTGATCCACGACGTGCTCGGGGTGGCCACCGTTGCCGACATCAAGTCCGAGGGCTCCCACGGCGAATCGATCTCCTTCGAGTTCCTCAAGACCAACAACCCCGACACGCTCTACGTCGTGGACCGCGATTCGGCCATGGGCACCTCCGGCGAGGCCGCCAAGGCCGTGTTGGACAACGAGCTGGTCAAGTCCACCAACGCCGCCAAGAACGACAAGATCGTGAACCTGGATTCCAACGCCTGGTACATGATCGGCTACGGCCTGGACAACACGTCCAAGATGATCGACGAGGTCGCCTCGGCCCTGTAGGCACCCGCCCACAGTCGCCAGCATCATCATGAGCGCACCAGTACTCAGCCGTTCGGCCGCCGCGGAGCAAGATCCCGCGGTGGCCGTTCGGCGTTCCACAAAGACCGCCGAAAACGCCTGGCTCCTTGCCGGCACCATCCTGGTGGGCCTGCTCGCCGTGGCGAGCCTGTTCGTCGGGGTCTCCGACGTCACCCTTCCGCAGCTGCTGGCGGGCGACGACCAGGCCTGGGACCTGCTGTGGATCTCCCGGCTGCCGCGCACCCTGGCCGTCGTCCTGGCCGGAACCGCCGTGGCGGTGGCCGGGCTGATCATGCAGCTGATGGTGCGCAACCGCTTCGTCGAGCCCTCCACCGTGGGGACCGTGGAATCCGCGACCCTGGGCATCCTGGTGGTCACCGTACTGATCCCCGCCGCCCCGATCATGATGAAGATGGGCGTGGCCTCCGTGTTCGCCCTCGGCGGCACCGCCCTCTTCCTGGCCGTGCTGGGCCGGCTGCCGGTCCGCAACACGCTGCTGGTGCCCATCGTGGGCATCATGCTCGGCGGGGTCATCGGCTCGGTGACCACCTTCTTCGCCTACCGCTACGACCTGCTCCAGACGCTGAGCAACTGGATGATCGGCGACTTCTCCGGGGTGCTGCGCGGGCGCTACGAGTTGCTGTGGATCGTCGCGGCGCTCACGCTGGCCGGATACCTGGCCGCGGACCGGTTCACCGTCGCCGGCCTGGGCGCGGACTTCACCACCAACCTGGGGCTCAACCACAAGTCCATCATGCGCCTGGGCCTGGTGCTGGTTTCGCTGATCTCCGCCGTGGTGGTCACCACCGTGGGCGCCGTCCCGTTCCTCGGGCTGATCGTGCCCAACATCGTCTCCCTGCTCTTCGGCGACAACCTGCGCCGCGCCGTGCCCTGGACCGCGCTCTTCGGCGCGGGCTTCGTGCTGGTGTGCGACATCATCGGGCGCACCATCCGCTTCCCCTACGAGGTCCCCGTGGGCATGGTGATGAGCGTGCTTGGCGCCGCCGTCTTCCTGGCCCTGCTGCTCAGAACCAGGAAACGCAATGCCTAGGACCCTCTCCCCCGCGCCCGGTACCCCGCGCACCGACGGGCGCGCACGGTTCACGCTGCGCTCGCTGTCCCCCCGGGCCATGTCCCCGCGGACGCTCATCATCGTGCTGGCCGTCATCGCCCTGGGCTGCATCGCGCTCTTCCTGACCCTGGAACTGCGCGGAAACCTCTCCTACGCGCTGACCCGCCGCGGCCTCCGCGTCGGGGCCATGCTGGTGGTCGCCGTTGCCGTGGGCCTGTCCACGCTGATGTTCCAGACGGTGACGGCCAACCGCATCCTGACCCCCTCGATCATGGGGTTCGACGCGCTGTACATCCTGATCCAGACGGCACTGGTGTTTGCGCTGGGCTCCTCGACGCTGCTCACCGCCGCCCCGGCGCTGAAGTTCGGCGTGGAGGTGGGGCTGATGGTGCTCTTCTCCGCGCTGCTCTACCGCTGGCTGTTCACCGGCGGGACCGGCTCGCTGCACCTGATGCTGCTGGTGGGCATCGTCATCGGCACGCTCTTCCGCGGGTTCTCCTCGCTGCTGCAGCGCCTGATGGAACCGAGCGAATACATCGTGCTGCAGGACCTGTTCTTCGCCTCCTTCAACCAGGTCGACCCGGTGCTGCTGCTGGTCTCCGCGCTCGTCGTCGCGCTGGCGGCCGGCGTGGTGTGGAGGCTGCGCAAGACCTTCGACGTGCTGGCGCTGGGCCGCGACACCGCCGTGAACCTGGGAGTGGACCACCGGCGCATCGTCACGCTGGTGCTGGTGCTCTGCTCGATCCTGGTCGCGGTCTCCACCGCGCTGGTCGGGCCGGTGACCTTCTTCGGGCTTCTTGTGGTGTCGCTGGCCTACCAGATGGTGCGCAAGTTCTCCCATGCCGCCCTCATTCCCGTCGTCTGCCTGCTCGGGGCCATCACGCTGATCGGCGGCCAGCTGGTGCTCGAGCGCGTCTTCGGCTTCGCCACGGCGCTAAGCGTGATCATCGAGTTCGCCGGCGGCCTGCTGTTCCTCTACCTGCTCCTGAAGGGTTCCCTGAAGTGATCTGCATTGATTCGGTGACCAAGTCCTACTCCGGGAGAACCGTGGTGGACTCGCTCAGCACCACCATCCCCGCCGGCGGGGTCACCTCCATCATCGGGCCCAACGGCGCGGGCAAGTCCACTCTGCTCTCGCTGATTTCGCGGCTGATCCCGATGGATGCCGGCGCCGTCTCGATCGCCGGCCTGGACATCGGGCGCACCCCGAGCAAGCAGCTGGCCCGCTCGATGGCGATCCTGCGGCAGGAAAACCACATCACCATGCGCCTGCGGGTGCGCGACCTGGTGGGATTCGGTCGCTTCCCGCACTCCGGGGGCCACCCCACCGCCGAGGACGAGCGCCACATCCTGCAGGCCATGGACCAGCTTGACCTGGGCGACCTGGCAGACCGCTTCCTCGACGAGCTCTCCGGCGGGCAGCGCCAGCGCGCCTACATCGCCATGGTGCTGGCCCAGGACACCGACTACCTGCTGCTCGACGAGCCGCTGAACAACCTGGACATGAAGCACTCGGTGGAGATGATGCGCATGATCCGCCGGCTCGCCGACGAGCTGGGCAAGACCGTGGTCATCGTCATCCACGACATCAACTTCGCCTCCTGCTACTCCGACACCATCCTGGCGATGCGCGAGGGCGTACTGGTGCACCAGGGGACGCCGGCGGAGATCATGACCGGCGAGGTGCTGCGCGACGTGTATGACATCGACATCCGCATCGAGGAGATCGACGGCAACCGGATCGGCGTGTACTTCGCCTGATCCCGAGGCGGCCGCGGCGTGAACGCCTGCGGGCACATGAATGTTTTTGCGTGAGGTCGACTGCGCTTGTGCCTCCGGAATGGTGCCTCCGGAGGCGGAAATTATGCCGCATTATGCGAGATCCGGGTAAGGTTGCCCACAATGCGAGACGGCGCCGCGGGCTAATAACTATTCATTGACCTGCATATTGCGCGGTTTTTGGGCCGCCGACGACCTCCCGCCGCAAAAACCGCCGTTCCCGAAGAATGCAAAAATTGCGTACATGACCACGCACAACATCGCACCCGGCGCCACGCGTCCGACACTGCGCCAGCAGCTGGGTGCCCGCAAGCCCATCGAGTCGTTCATCGCCGAGGCCGGCCACGGGACCGGCGACGGACCGAAGCTGCGCCGCACGCTCGGGCTGCTGCACCTGACCATGATCAGCGTCGGCGCCACCCTGGGCACCGGCATCTTCGTGGTGCTCTCCTCCTCGGTGCCGATGGCCGGGCCCGCGGTTTGGATCTCCTTTGCCATCGCCGGGCTCGCGGCGCTCTTCGCCGCGCTGTCCTACGCGGAGATGGCCGGGGCCGTGCCGGTCTCCGGGTCGAGCTACACCTACACCTACGCGACCATGGGCGAGGGGCTGGCCTGGATCTGCGGGTGGTGCCTGGTGCTCGAATACGCGGTCTCCGTCGCCGCCATCGCGGTGGGAGCCGGCGAATACCTCAACGAGATGGCCCGCTCGCTGGGCCTTGACCTGCCCGCCGCGCTGACCAATCCCCCGGGGTCCGATGGCGGCGTCTTCAACATCCCCGCGCTGCTGATCGTCCTGTTCGCCACGGTGCTGCTGGTGCGCGGCACCCGCGAATCCGCGGTGGTCAACACCGTGCTGGTGTTCATCAAGATCGCTGTGCTGCTCTTCTTCATCGTGATCGCCTTCAGCGCGTTCACCTCCGGCAACTTCGACCCGCTGCTGCCCATGGGCACCGCCGGGGTCTCGGCGGCCGCAGCCCGCCTGTTCTTCTCCTACATCGGCTTCGACGCCGCCTCCACGGCCGGCGAGGAGGCGAAGAACCCACAGCGCGATCTGCCGCGGGCCATCGTGCTGTCCATGGTCATCATCACCGCGCTGTACATCCTGGTGGCCATCGCCGCGATCGGCGCCCGCCAGTGGACCTGGTTCGAGGGCAAGGAGGCCGCCCTGGTGCAGCTGCTCGAGGAGGTCACCGGGCAGGGCTGGGTGGCGCTGCTCTTTGCCGCCGGCGCCGTGCTGGCCATCGTCTCCATCGTGATCACGGTGCTCTACGGGCAGACCCGCATCCTGGTGGCGATGAGCCGCGACGGCATGGTGCCGGCGGTCTTCGGGCGGATCTCGCCGCGCAACGGGGCACCGGTGGCCGGGACCTGGATCACCGGCGGGGCCGTGGCCCTGGTGGCAGGGCTGGTGCCGCTGGGCCAGCTGGCCGACGCCACATCCATCGGCACGCTCTTCGCGTTCTCGCTGGTGTCGCTGGCGGTCATCTTCCTGCGCCGGACCCAGCCTCAGCTGCCGCGCACCTTCAAGGTGCCGTTCTACCCGCTGACCCCGATCCTCGCGATCCTCTTCTGCGGCTACCTGATGCTGAACCTCGGCGTGGCCACCTGGGTGGTCTTCGCGGTGTGGATGGTCCTCGGCGCCGCGATCTACCTCGGCTACGGGCGGCGGCATTCGAAGCTGGCCGCCGACTGGGACAGCTTCCGAAAGTAGGCCCCGCGCAACGCCGCACCAACGCCGCTGCCTGGTTACCGATTGGTGCCCGGGCAGCGGCGTCTTTTGGTATCCGCGGTGCCGCTAACCGGCCTTGCCGGGCGTCAGCATGCCCCCGCTGGCGGTCAGCGCCACGGCCCCGCGCACCGCAAGCACCCCGGCCAGCAGGGTGAGCCCGATGATGCCCACCGAGAGCGGGGCGACGATGACGGCGATCCCGGCCAGCGGGAAGACCAGCACGCCGCCGACGATGACGGCGCCCACGCCGACGCCGATCACCGGGGCCATGACCGAGCCCACGCGCGCCTTCTCCATGGTCGCCCGTTCCATGCCCAGCCGGTCCAGTCCCGTGTAAAGCTCGGCCCTATCCAGCGTGGCCGCGGCCTGGGTGATGGCCGTGGAGCAGGCCACCGAGATGAACGAGGCTACCAGGGTGACCAGCACGCCGGTCATCACGTCGGCAGCCAGCAGCGCATCGGGGCTGCCCGGGTCCGCTTCGGCCCCGGCGCCGCGCATCAACGCCGCGCCGCTGCCCCCGATGACCGCGACGAAGCCGGTCATCGCGATGCCGGAGACCTGCCGCCATGCCTGCGAAGGGTTTTCCAGGATCATCCGGGCGGCCAGCAGTGCGGCGGGGGCCTCGGCCTTTTTGAGCTTGGCGTTGCCAATGACCTTCACGGCCCAGGGGCCGACCAGGTTCAGCGCGCCCAGTCCCACCGCGAAACCGCCGAGCAGCACGGCCAGGATGACCGCCATCGATCCGAAGGCCGACAGCATGGAGAATGCCAGGGAAACCGCCAGGATCAGCGCCGCAACGACCACCGCCCGGATCCAGCGCGGTTTGGGGGTGGTGGTGCGGTTGCGCACGCCCAGCGGGGACACGATGATCCTGCGCAGGCCCATGGCCGCCGAGGCCACGGCGATGAACACCACGGCCGCCACCACCAGGGCGACGGTGCCCGGCTCCAGCCACATCGCGGTGCCCACGGCGGAGCCCTGGAAGTGGATGAGCCCGACGGCGGGCGCGGCCGCGGCGTAGAGCAGCACGCCGCCGAGCGCCCCGGCCAGGGCGGTGGCGCCGGATTCGATCGCGGTGACCGCGACGACCAGTCCCGGGGTGCCGCCCAGCAGGCGCACGGTGGAGAGCCGGGTGTCCTGGCTGCGGGCCGAGAGACGCGCGGCGGCGGCACCCAGCACCGCCAGCGGAACCAGCAGGAGCACCACGGCGAGCCCGGCCAGCATCAGGTACAGGCCGGTGGTTTCGTCCTTCACCCGGGTGAAGGACAGCGCGCCGGCGGAAGTGGTGAGCACCAGTGCGGAAACCAGCGCGTAGGCACCGGCAGTGAGCAGCAGCGGGGCGCGGCGGGCGCGTCCGGGCCTGCCCAGCATCCAGGCCAGGGACAGCGCGTGCATCAGTTCACCGCCCCCGGGGTTGCGGTCCCATGGCGTGCGGAGTCCGGGGCGGTGAAACCGTCGGCAAGGATCCGTCCGTCGCGCAGCCGGATGACCCGGTCGCAGCGGGCGGCCACGTCGGCGTCGTGGGTCACCATCACCAGCGTGTTCCCGCGCCCGGTGGTGGAGTCCATCAGGATCCGCAGCACCTCGGTTCCGGTCCCCGAGTCCAGGGCGCCGGTGGGTTCGTCGGCGAAGGTCACCTGCGCGCCGGTGACCTGGGCGCGGGCGATGGCCACGCGCTGGGCCTGGCCGCCGGAGAGCTGGCCGATGCGCCGCTCCTCCATCCCGCCCAGGCCGAGCGCGGCCAGCCATTCAGTGGCCCGCGGCACCGCGGCGGCGCGCGGCACCCCGTTGACCATCAACGCCATCGCCACGTTCTCCACGGCGGTCAGTTCGGGGATCAGCAGCCCGGACTGGAAGACGAAGCCGAAGGACCCGCGGCGCAGCTTCGAGCGTTCGGACTCCCCCAGCGCGGTGATTTCCCGCGGCGAGCCGTTCGGGGCGGTGAAAAGCACCGACCCGGAATCCGGGCGTTCGATGCCGGCCAGGGTGTGCAGGAGCGTGGACTTGCCGGAGCCCGAGGGGCCCATGATGGCCACCGACTCGCCGGCGCGGATGTCCAGGTCCACGCCGTCCAGCGCCGCGGTGGAGCCGTAGGCGCGGCGCAGGGCCCGGGCTGCGAGCACCGGTGCGGAAGAAGGGTGGGCCGCCATGGTGGCGGCGGGGTGGGGTGCGGGATGTGCGTCGATCATGCCACCAGCTTTTCAAATCCGCGCGGCCGCGGCATCGGAGCAGATGATGACTTGTCCAACGCGCTTCTCCTACCCAGGGCGGAGACCGGGGGCGGTGGAACTGGAGCTACGGCTGTCCCTTGCCCTCAGTGACGGTGCGGCCCCGGCGCAACGGGATGGAGCACGCCGCGGCCAACGCCACCATGCAGGCGCCGTAGATCAGGTTGTTCAACGCGAATGCCACGCGTTCGCGCCCGGTGGGCGGGGACGGCAGGAAGAACTTCGGACCGATCACGGCCAGCAGCGGAATGTGCCCCGCGACGACCGTGCCGGCGGCAATCCGTGCCCAGAGCGGGCCGCGGCCGGCCAGCACCATGCCGCCGGCCATGCCCAGCAGCGGGGTGGCGATGGCATTGGATCCCTCACCGGTTTCGATGAGCTTGCGCATGATTCCGGGAAGCGGCAGCGTGCAGGCCGCGAATACCAGCGGGCTGGCCGCATACAGGTCCAGGTTTCGTTCCGGGGCGCCCGCACGCAGCTCGGCACTGCGCGCCAGCACTGCACCCGTGATCGCCCCGGGAAGCATGATCCCCACCGCGGTGTTCCGGGCATTGGTCCGTGCAGCGTCTCCGACGAGGTTCCTCATGTAGATGCGCATTGTTGCCGACCACAGCAGTCCGGCTGCAGCTCCCAAGATTGTGCTTCGCATCGTCCCTGGCCTTGTTCCATTGGTGGTGGCTCTGATGATCCTCCCCTGCCTTCTTGGGCACAATGCGTGGCCGGCGGGAATCGAATGCGCCCGGCATCGGTTGTAGCCCGGTGATGGAACTCGTCCTTTACACCTCCGCCTTTTGCGCACCGTGCGTGCGTGCCCGTTCCGTACTCCGCGAGGCCGGCAGGCTACTGCCCGGGGCCACAGTCCAGGAGGTCGACGTGCTCTCGCACCTGGCCGAGTCCGAGGCGGCGGGGATCATTTCCACCCCCACGCTGGTGGTGCGCCGCGAGGGCACCGAGGTGTTCAGGGCCTCGGGGGTGCCCACCGTGCAACAGGTCCTGGCCGCGGCGGCGCTCGCGCTGGATTAGTCCCCGCGGATTCGGGACCGCGGCAGTGCAAACAATTCCTGCGGGTTCGATGCGGCCGGGCCGGTCCGTCGGGCCGCAGCCTCCCGCTACAGCCTGATCAATCCTGTGTTGCCATGCGGGCACGAAGCCGCTGAAATGCCCCGTGGCGGGAGGACTCGTCGCTTGGGCCCAGCGCAGCCCGCCGGCCTGGAGGTTTTTCAGGTAGCCCAGGGAGTCCGCCGCGAGCGCGTCCTGGCTGCTGGCCAGCGACCGCCAGATGGGCGCGTGGCCCGGGACGAGGGATTCGACGCAGAGCGGCCCGGTGTACCCGGCCACATCCAGCGCGTGGATGAAGCCGTGCCAGTCGAAGTGGTCGGCCCCGACGGTGCCCCGGTCGTTCCCGCTGACCCGCACGTGGGCGATGTGTCCGACGGCGCGGGCGATGGCCGCGGCGATGTCCCGCTCCTCGATGTTCAGGTGGAAGCTGTCCAGGGCCATGCCCAGGCCCGGGCCCAGCAGCGGCTCGAGGGCATCGAAGGCCGCATCGACGGTGTTGATGAAGCTGGTCTCGTAGCGGTTCAGCGGTTCGACGGCCAGGGTGACGCCGCGGTGAACCGCACGGTCGACCAGCGGGGCGAGGCCGGTGCGCAATTGCGCGTAGGCGGCCTCGCGCTCGGACTCGGTCATCGACCAGGTGCGCCCGGCGGCCGCGTAGAGCGGGCCGGCGAGCGTGGTCGCCCCCAGCTCCGCCGCCGCGTCGATGCACGCGCCCAGGTAACGCCGGGTGGCGTCGATTTCCGCCGCGGGGGCGGCAACCAGGTTCCGGCCCGGGGACATCACCGCAAGGAGCACCGGGGCAAGCCCGTGGCCGGCCAGGATCTCGCGGGCGGCCGCGGGGTCCCAGTCGCCCAGGTTCTCCAGCGGCAGCTCGATGGCGTTGAAACCCAGGCGTGCCGCATGGGCCGCCAGCTCGGCGAGGGAAGCGTCGGTGAGCCGCCGGGTCCACACCCGGGTGCTGACGCCAAGCCTGCGTTCCATGGTGCTTCTCCCTTGCCTCGGCGTGGCCGCTGTGTGTGGCCGCTGGCGCGTCGGACGTGCTTCGCACGCCCGACGAAGTCCGTCGATGTCCCTCGTGCCCATGCTACGTGCGGCCCCCGGTGCCCGGCCAGTGCGGGGTGATGCAAGGCGGCACCGCGGTCCTGCCACCGGCGCGCGGCGCGCCGCCGGTTCGCGGTGCCCGGGATTTTTGGGAACAATGGGTCGGGTGATCCCCTCCCCCGTTGAACCCGCCCCCGCCTCCTGCCTGCGACGCATCGTCGCCGATTCATCGGACCGGATCGCGTGGCTGCGGGCCCGTTCGCAGGGCATCACGGCCACCGACGTGGCCAAGCTTTCCACCCCGAAGTCAATCCAGTCCGCGGCCTGGGACAAGCTGCACGGTTCGGGATTCGGCGGGAACCCGTACACCGACCACGGCCGGGCCCGCGAACCGGTGATCGCCGCCTGGGTGCAGGAGAACTTCGGGATCTTCCCCTCCACCCAGCTCTTCCACGCGGCGGAGAACCACATCCACCTGGCCACCCCCGACGGGTTGGGGATCCGGGAGCATGGACGGGTGGAGCTGGCGGAGATCAAGACCACCAACAAGCCGTTCAAGACCATTCCGCGCAACTACCTGCGCCAGGTGTTCTGGCAGCAATACGTGCTCGGCGCCGAACGCACGCTCTTCGTGTGGGAGCCGCACAAGGACTTCGTCCCGGTCCACGCCGAACCGCTCACCCGCTGGGTCGAGCGGGACGATGCGGCGATCAAGGACCTGATCGCCAAGGCCGATGAGATGGTGGCGATCCTGCGCGAACGCACCGCAGCTGCCCGGAACCGTGCCGATTACGGACCCGCCGCACTGCACCTGTAGGCGGCGGCCGGGGCTCAGACAGGGGCGGCGCCGGGCATCAGGGGCTTGGGCAGAGCGTCGGGATAGTCCTTGCGCAATTCGGCGATCAGGTGCTCGCGGACGTAGTTGCGCAGGTCGTACAGGTCCCCGGGGTTCCTCGCGCTGAGCGCAATCGTGACCTTCAGGATGCCGCCGATGGCATCTGTCACGTTCAGGTCCCCGGTCCGCCCGTCCCACAAGTCCGTCGACTCCAGCAGTTGCCGGGTCCGGGTGCGCAGGTGCTCGATCGGCGCGTTCCAGTTCAAGTCCAGCAGCACCGACCCGCTGATCTCGGTGCTGCGGCGGGACCAGTTCTCGAACGGGGTCGTGGTGAAGTGCGTCGAGGGGATGATCAGCCGGCGGCCGTCCAGCAGCAGCACCACCACGTAGGTCAGCGTGATCTCCTCGATGGTCCCGCGCTGGGTTTCCACGACCACCGTGTCGTTGACCCGGATCGCGTCGGTGAAGGCGATCTGCAGCCCGGCGAAGACGTTGGCCAGCGAGGACTGGACGGCGAGCGCCGCCACCACGGAAATCAGGCCGGCCGAGGCCAACAGCCCGGCTCCCAGCGCCCTGACCTCGGGAATCGTGAGCAGGGCCCCTGCAACCGCCAGGGTGATGATCAATGCGCCGACCACCCGGCGCAGCAGTCCGACCTGCGTTTGGATCTTGGCCAGTCGCCGGGGGTTCCCGTCGTCCTCGCGGTACTTGGCCAGCAGGATGTCCTCGAAGATCCCCATCGCGACGATCAGCAGCCAGGCGATGGCGCTGATCAGCCCCAGCAGCAGCAGGAACTGCCAGATCGTGACCCACTGGTTCGGGGCGAAGGACACCCCCACGGTGATCTTGGTGAACGCGAAGGCCAGGGCCAGCAGCAGCGGCATCCGGCGCAGCGTGCGTTCGGGGGCGAGCCCCTTGATCCGGTGGAGCATGCGGTTGAGGATGAAGGACACGACCACGGTGAGCACCACGGCGGCCAGTAACCCGATCGCAACAACAACCCACGGCCGGACGGGATCCGGTAATGCGTTCGTGTTCTCGACAACCTCGTTCAGGGCGTCGTCCAAAGTTCCGGCGGCAAAGATCTGCATATCAACAAGGTTGTCATACGCCGTTGGGTGTCGGCTGGATATCCCCGCACGACCTCCGTCATATCTCCCCCGTGTTGCAATGCCATGCATTGTGGATAAACCCTCTTGTGGCGCCATTTCCCGGCGCGCATGCTGATCTCACCAACCACCTCCACCCAAATTTCGCCCCTAGCGAGGAACATCATGAAATCCAGGATCGCTGCCGGCCTGGCCGGCGCACTACTCATTGCGGGACTCGGCATCTCCCCCGTTTCCCCGGCAGCGACCGCCACCGCGGTCACCGCACCGTATTGCGGCATCTACTGGGGATCGCTCGCCGACGCGGTCTCCGGATACTCGTCCGCCACAGTCACCAACGTCCGCACCGGCCGCCACACCTGCTACGACCGGATGGTCATCGACCTCAAGGGCAAGGTGAAGGGCTACGACGTGCGCTACGTCAGCGCGGTCTACACCGAGGGCCAGGGCAAGCTCGTCCCGCTGGCCGGGGCCGCGGACCTGCGCATCATCGTGAGGGCACCTGCCTACACCAGCGCCGGCGTTCCGACCTACAACCCGGCCAACCGGACCAACGCCAAGGATGTCTCCGGCTACACCACCTTCCGGCAGGTCGCGTTCCTGGGCAGCTTCGAGGGGCAGACCTCCTTCGGGCTGGGCGTGCGCGCAAGGCTGCCGTTCCGCACCTTCGTGCTCACCGCCGCCGACGGCTCCAGCAGCCGCCTGGTGATCGACGTGGCCCATCGTTGGTAAGGGGACGCGGGAATCCCGCGGGCACCGGTCCGGCACCACGGTTTGGTGGTGCGGGGCCGGTGCCTTTCCTTCGCCGGCCCGGCTCCCGCGCGGCCGGGCCCGCGCGGGCATCCCGGGACGCCCGTGCGGGCGTTGCATGACAAAATGACGTCATCCGGGACGCTGCGCAGGCGGATATGACACGATTCATTCATGAGTATTGCCCGCCCGTACAAGCAAGTAGATGTCTTCTCTTCCTCCAACTACACCGGAAACGGCCTGGCCGTGGTGCTTGACGGCGAGGGGCTCAGCGATGCGCAGATGCTGGGCTTCGCCAACTGGACCAACCTTGCCGAGACCGTGTTCCTGCTTCCGGCGACGCACCCGGATGCCGACTACCGGGCACGGATCTTCACCACCACCACCGAGCTGCCCTTCGCCGGCCACCCCACCCTGGGGGCGGCGCACGCATGGCTCGAGGCCGGAGGGGTGCCCAAGGACCCCGCCGGGCTGGTCCAGGAATGCGGGGCCGGGCTCATCGAGGTCCGCCGCGTCCCCGGCGAGCACCCCGAGGATCCCGAGTCCCTGGCGTTCAAGGCCCCGCCCCTGGTGCGCACCGGCGAGCTCGAGGACGACGTGCTGGAATGGGCGCTGGCCGGGCTGGGCCTGGCCCGCGAGGACGTGCTGGCGCACCAGTGGCTGGTCAACGGGCCGAACTGGGCAGGACTGCTGCTGCGCGACGCCGACCTGGTGCTGTCGCTGGAACCGGATTACACGGCCCTTGAAGGCCTGGAGCTCGGCGTCATCGGCGCGCACACCGTCGGCGGGGTTCCCGCCCGTTCCTACGACCCGAACGTGCCCGAGGCCCGGCCGGCCGGTGCGCGCGAGGAATTGCGCCCCGTTTCGGCCGCCGACGAGCGCCGCGGCTCCCAGCGCTTCCGCAACGTCGTGACCGGGGCACCGGCCGACTACGAGGTGCGAGCCTTCTGCCCCGGAGAGGGCCTGCAGGAGGACCCCGCCACCGGATCGCTGAACGCGGGCTTCGGGGCGTGGCTCACGGGTTCCGGGCTGGCCCCGGCCTCCTACACCGTGCGCCAGGGAACCCGGCTGGGCCGCTCGGCGATCCTGCATGTGGATTCGGACGCCGAGGGCGTGTGGATTGCCGGGCATTCTGCGACCTGCATCGACGGCGTCGTCAACCTGCCCTAGGCGCAAAAAACAGTTCGCTGTGAGGTGTGGCTCAATCCCCTGTTGCGCCCCGGCGCCGGGGCGTAGGCTCGGGCGGTGGATGTGAACCAGGACGTGGCGGCAAAGACCGAGGACAAGCGGGCATGGGGTGCCCTGTGGGCGCTGGTCATCGGCTTCTTCATGATCCTGGTGGACTCCACCATCGTCTCCACGGCCATGCCGGCCATCATGAACGCCCTGGACACCGACATCAACGGGGTCATCTGGGTCAACAGCGCCTACCTGCTGGCCTTCGCGGTGCCGCTGCTGATCACCGGGCGGCTGGGCGACCGGTTCGGCCCGCGCACCATCTACCTCATCGGGCTGGCCGTCTTCACGCTCTCCTCGCTGTGGTGCGGGCTCGCCGGCGACATCAACACGCTGATCGTTGCGCGCGTGGTGCAGGGCCTGGGCGCCTCCATGATGAGCCCGCAGACCATGACGTTCATTACCCGCATGTTCCCCTACGCCCGCCGCGGCGCGGCCATGGGCCTGTGGGGGGCGGTGGCCGGCATCGCCACGCTGGTGGGCCCGATCGCCGGCGGCGTCTTCGTCGACACCCTGGGCTGGGAATGGATCTTCTTCGTCAACGTGCCGGTGGGCGTCATCGCCATCTGGCGGGTGCTGGTGAAGGTCCCCGAGCTGCAGCGCCACGCACACTCCTTCGACTGGCTGGGCGTGGGCCTGAGCGCCGTGGCGATGTTCGCGCTGGTCTTCGGCATCCAGGAGGGCAACGGGCATGACTGGGGGCCGTTCATCGGTCCCATCGGCTCCTGGCACCTGATCATCGGCGGGCTGGTGCTGCTGGGGCTGTTCATCTGGTGGCAGGCGGCCACGCGCGCCGAGCCGCTGGTGCCGCTGGGGTTGTTCAAGGACCGGAACTTCTCGCTGGCAAACATCGCCATCGCGTTCATGGGGCTGTCCATCACCGCGATGAGCTTCCCGATGATCCTCTACCTGCAGTCGGTGCGCGGGCTCACCCCGACGCTCTCGGCGCTGATGCTCGCGCCCATGGCCGTGGTCGCCGGCGGGCTGGCCCCGGTGATCGGCAAGAACGTGGGCAAGGTGGAGGCCAAGTACTTCGCGATCCCCGGGTTCTTCCTCTTCGGCGCCTCGATCACCGCCTACGGGCTGCTGCTGCGCGCCGACACCCCGTTCTGGGTGCTGCTGCTGCCGCCGGTGTTCATGGGGCTGGGCTCGGCCATGATCTGGCCCTCGGTCTCGCTGACCGCCACCCGCGACCTGGGGCAGGCCGATGCCGGCGCCGGATCCGGGGTCTACAACACCACCCGGCAGGTCGGTGCGGTGCTGGGTTCGGCGCTGATCGCGCTGGTGATGGAATCGCGCATTGCGGTCGAATCCGAAAAGTCCGTGGCCGCGCTGGCGGCCGACGGGCCCGCCTCCGTGGTGACCGGCTCCCTGGCCGAGCCGGGGACCGGGGCCGCGGTGCCCGAATTCCTGCACCAGGCGTTCTCGCTGGCCCTGGGCCAGGCGCTGCTGCTGCCGGGCCTGGTGGCCATGGCCGCGGCGCTGCTCGCCGCGATGTTCCGCAAGGGCGCGCACGCCTCGGCCAAGTAGGCGCACCGACACACGCAGAGGCACGAGGGGGGGGGGGGGGGGGGGGGGGGGGGGGGGGG
>NZ_JBIXLN010000036.1:0-50155 GCF_045798555.1 Paeniglutamicibacter sp. MACA_103
AGGGCGACTCGATGCCGGCGTCGACCATGGCATAGTGCAGCGTCTTGAAACGCTCGGGGGCGAAGGCACGGTCGTAGTAGAGCTTGGAGGTTTCCCAGGGCTCGCCGAGTTCCGGTGAGCTGGTGGCCTTGGCGGCTTCTTCAAAGGCGTGCACGGCGATCTTGTGCGCCTGGATGTGGTCGGGGTGCGGGTAGCCGCCGTTTTCGTCGTAGGAAATGATCACGTGTGGCTTGAATTCACGGATCAACTTGATCAGCGGGGCCGCGGCCCGGTCCAGCGGCTGCAGGGCGAAGGCACCGAAGGGCAGCTCGGGCAGCGGGTCGCCCTCGGGCAGGCCCGAATCGACGAAACCGAGCCAGCGGTGCTCGATGCCCAGCACCGCGGCGGCCTCGGCCATTTCCGTGCGCCGCACCCCGGCCAGGTCGCGGTGCGCGTGGGCAAGCTCGCCGACGGCGGCGTTGAGGATGTCGCCGCGTTCCCCGCCTGTGCAGGTTGCCACCATCACGGAAGCTCCGGCCGCAATGTATGCAGCCATCGTGGCCGACCCCTTCGACGATTCGTCGTCGGGGTGCGCATGGACTGCCAGCAAACGCAGGCCCGTTGAATCAGCGATGTGCTCCACGTTTCGATCTTCCACCTAGGTAGCTCCAACTTCTCATGCTCGGTGAAGGGTTCCCCTTGCCAAGGCTTAGACTGGTAGGGATGATTTCCCGGCCGCGACGCCCATGAATCGAGAGGGGCGCCAATGTCCAGCTTAACGAATAGGTACGGTTCCCCCAAGCGGGGCCTTGCCAAAAGAACCCGTGCGACGCTCATCGTCGGTGGCGTCGGCCTCGGAGTACTCGGGGCGCTCTACCTGACCTCCACCACCACTCCAGGAGTGCAGTTCAAGGACATCTCCTTCGATGTCCCCTCCTCCACCATGGCCACCGCGACGGTGGCCATTTCCAAGGACGCGAGTGCAACGGTGCAGTGCGAAGTGCGGGCGTTGAGCGAGTCGTACGCCATTGTCGGGTGGAAGACGCTGGTCGTCGGTCCGACAGAGGGCAAGGGAATGACGACGAAGATCTTCGATGTCGAGCTGCGCACCGAATCGCTGGCGACCACCGCGGGCGTCGAGGAATGCCGGGTCGTCAAGACGGCTTAGTTCCCACACGAACGACAGGTTCCGGACATTGTGAAGTGGCCGAGACGCGCCGATACGCCAAAAGCTCAAACCTTGGGCAATTAGCCAAATGACGGCTAATATCTTTCTAATACGTTAATGCCCCGCTACAGACCGTGACGGACAAAGTTCTTCACCCACTGTGCGGGGTCTTTGCTTGCAAGATGTTCGTCGCATCATCGGGCGGGACCGTCTCGGCATGTTGTTCCCCCAGGGAATAGCGGCCCTGATTACACAAGGAGTACCACGTGACTACGACCAATCACGAACCAGTTATTTGGCTGACCCAAGAGGCCTTTGACCGCTTGACTGTCGAGCTCGAACATCTCTCCGGTCCGGGCCGCGCCGAAATCGTGGACCGCATTGAGCAGGCACGTTCCGAGGGTGACCTCAAGGAGAACGGCGGCTACCACGCGGCCAAGGAAGAGCAGGGCAAGGCCGAGGCACGCATCACGTACCTCAAGGACCTGCTGCGCCGTGCCCACGTGGGCGAGGCACCTGCCGATGACGGAATCGTCGAGCCGGGCATGCTGGTCCAGGCGATCATCGCCGGCGACAAGACGACCTTCCTCTTTGGCAGCCGCGAGGTCGCCGGGGACTCCGACCTGGAGGTCTACTCGGAGCGCTCCCCGATCGGCGCTGCCGTCCATGGCGCCAAGTCCGGCGACACGCTCACCTACACCGCGCCAAACGGCAAGGAAATCACCGTAGAGATCGTTTCCTGCAAGCCGTACAGCGCGTAATTTCTTTCACCCACGCCTTGGCGTGATCGGTGGCCCGGTGGCCGCCAATGCCTCACCCACTTGGAAGCTCCCCCCTTGGGGCGATTCCACGGAGGGTCGCCGCATTGGCGGCCATCGCGCTGTGGCCCCGGGGTCGCGCTGTGGCCGCCAATAGCAATGCCCCCTGTTCATCCCGCATGCGGGATCGGAACAGGGGGCATTGCTGCTCTTTGGCGGGACCTGCCTAGCCCATGATCATGGGCTGGAAACCCTCGGCCCGCAGGTTGTTCAGGACCATCTCCGAGTGCACGTGCCCCTTGGTTTCCATGTCGATGGTGATCGCCACGTCCCCCATGGACAGCGAACCGCCGACGCGGGTGTGGTCCAGCCGGGTGACGTTGGCGTCGGATTCTGCGATGACGCGGGAGATCGTTGCAAGCTCGCCGGGACGGTCGTCAAGCATCATGCGCACGGTGAGGTAGCGCCCCGCCGCGGAGAGGCCTCGCTGGATGACCTTGAGCATCAGCAGCGGATCGATGTTGCCGCCGGAGAGGATCACCGCGGTCTTGGTGGGGGTCAGCCCGAGTTCCTCCAGCTTGCCTTCCAGCAGGGCTGCCACGCCCACTGCGCCGGCCGGCTCCACCACCAGCTTCGAGCGTTCCATGAGGAACACCAGCGCGCGCGCCAGCGCGTCCTCGGAGACCGTGACGACCTCGTCGACGAGTTCGCGGATGATCTGGAAGGGCAGCTGGCCGGGCCGGCCCACCGCGATGCCGTCGGCAATGGTGCGCACGGTGTCCAGCGGGACCAGCGCGTCGGCGGCCAGCGAGGGAGGATAGGCTGCTGCGTTCTCCGCCTGAACCCCGATGATCTTGATGTCGCGCCCCAGCTCGGCGGCGCGGGACTTGATCGCCACGGCGACCCCGGCCAGCAGTCCGCCGCCGCCCACGCCCATCAGCACGGTGTCGACGTCGGGCAGCTGGTCCAGGATCTCCAGGCCGATGGTGCCTTGCCCGGCGATGATGTCGGGGTTGTCGAAGGGGTGCACGAAGACGGCACCGGTGGCGGTGGCGTAGCGCTCGGCCTCGGCCAGTGCCTCGTCGACGTTGTGGCCGTGCAGGATGACCTCGGCCCCGTGGTCGCGGGTGGCCGTGAGCTTGGGCAGCGCCACGCCCAGCGGCATGTAGATGCGGGCCTTGATCCCGAGCCGGCGCGCCGCCTGGGCCACGCCCTGGGCGTGGTTTCCCGCCGAGGCCGCGACGACGCCGCGGGCACGCTCCTCCGCGGAGAGCTTGGCCATGCGGACGTAGGCGCCGCGGACCTTGAACGACCCGGCGCGCTGCAGGTTCTCGCACTTGAGGTAGACCTCGGAGCCGACGTCCAGGGACAGTGCGCGGGAGTGCTCCATCGGCGTGCGGACGGCCACCCCCTCGAGCAGGTCGCGGGCCTCTTCGATGTCGGAGAGGCTCACCGGGAGTTTGGTCTTCTGGATCATGGGAGCGGCTTTCTTCTGGGCGTGTTCACACGCTGGTGCAATCAGGACTGGAGGCCTTTCAAGGGCCAGGACCTTGGACCGCGAGTAGGCGGTGCGGGTGCGGATCAGGAACCGGGGTCGGGTTCTTCTCCGTCAAGGTCGGCGGGAGCCGGTTCCGCGGAGCGGACCGGCCTGGTAATTCGGGGGCGCTCCCCCGCGGCCAGGGGTTCGAACAGGGTGTCGTGTTCCCAGCCCCGGTCGGCGATGTACTTGACCACGGTGTTGGCCACGGCCAGCACGGGAACGGCGAAGAGCGCACCGGCGATGCCGGCGACGATGGAGCCGCCGGCCACGGCCATGACGACGGCCAGCGGGTGGAGGCTCACCGCCTTGCCCATGATCAGCGGCTGCAGGATGTGGGATTCGGCCTGCTGCACAAACAGCACCACCAGGAGCATGATCAGCGCATTCACCGGGCCGTTGGCTACCAGGGCCAGCAGCACGGCAACCGCGCCGGTGACCAAGGCGCCGACGACCGGGATGAAGGAGCCGATGAAGACGAGCACGCCCAGCGGCAGCGCCAGCGGCACCCCGAGGATCAGCGCGCCGATGCCGATGCCCACGGCGTCGATGAAGGCGACAAAGAGCTGGACGCGCACGTAAATGACCATCGAGGCCCAGCCCCGGCGTCCGGCGCCATGTGCTGCGGCCCGGGCGCGGCGCGGCAGGATGTTGACGAAGAAGCGTCCGATCCGTGCACCGTCAAGCAGCAGGAAGATCAGCGAGAAGAGCACCAGCAGCGTGCCGGCGACCAAGTGCCCCAGCGTGGTGCCCCAGGACAGCGCCCCGGAAAGGATCGAGGAGGAATTGTTCTTGAGCTGGTTCAGCGCGTCCTGCACCAGCTGGTCCACGTCCTGGTTGCTCAGTGCCAGCGGGCCGGTGGAGAGCCAGTGCTGGATCTGGCCGATTCCGGTCAGGGCCTGGGACCAGAGCGAGGCGAAACCGTTGGCCAGGCGCTGTCCGACAATCGACAGGCCACCGACGATCAGGGCCAGGAAACCGATCATGGTCACCCCGACGGATAGCCCCCTGGGGAATCGCAGGGCGCGGTTCAGGAACTTCACCACGGGGCTCAGCAGCCCCGCCAGCAGGGCCGCGATCATCAGCGGGATCACCAACAGGGACACGTGGGACAGCAGCCACACCGCGATGCCCAGGGCGATCACGATGACAATCAGCCGCCAGGACCAGGATGCCGCGATGCGCACCGCGTAAGGCAGGTCATCGGCCGTGGCATGTTCGGCGTAGGAAGGCACACCGGCGTCTTCCGCCGCGGGCTCGGCGGTCAGTCGCTGCTTGGTGGCTTGGGCCCCCTGCTGCACCGCTTCGGTGGCGGCGGCCAGGCGCTTGAAGGCGCGCGGCAGCTTCATGCGGCTCCCCCGAGGGAACCGCACCGGGGCGTCGCGCCCGTGCGCTCATGCCTTCCGGTCGCATCCAAGCTGCCTGTAAATGCCATGAACATACGTTATCCCCTGGAGGTTGACTGTGCGGCATAGATGACGCACATATTGCAGAAAAACCGCGGGGCAGTACCCAAATCATGGGTACTGCCCCGCGGTCACACAGCAGATTGACTAGTCGTCGCCACGCAGGATAGCCAGAATGCGCAGAATCTCAACGTAGAGCCAGATGAGTGTCACCGTCAGGCCGAACGCCGCGGCCCAGGCCATCTTGGCCGGGGCTCCCTGGCGCACGCCCTCGGAGATGCTGGTGAAGTCCAGCACCAGCGCGTAGGTGGCCAGCAGCACGGCGAGCACGCCGATGCCCAGGCCGAGCAGGCCGCTGCGCATGCCGAACATGCCGTCAATGACACCGAACATCATCAGGCCGAAGTTCAGCAGCGAGAACAGGCCGTAGCCGATCATCGCGATCATGAACATGCGGGTCATCTTCGGGGTCGCACGGTACTTGCCGGAGCGGTAGAGCATCAGGGTCACGGCGAAGACCGACAGGGTGGCCAGCACGGCCTGGACCGCGATGCCCGGGTACATGTTCTCAAAGACGCCCGACAGGCCGCCGAGGAAGATGCCCTCGAAGCCCGCGTAGAGCATGATCAGGATCGGCGAAGGCTGGCGCTTGAATGCATTGACCAGACCCAGCACCAGGCCGACCACGGCGCCGACGAGCATCAGGCCCGGCAGCTGCCAACCAATGGCGGCACCGATGACGACCAGGCCGAGTGTCAGCATGGTCTTGTTGATGACGTCCGCATAGGTCATGCGGCCGGTTTCCTGCGGCGATGCGGACGGCTGCGTGTACAGGTCCTGCAGCGCTTGCGCGCTCATCGGCTGAGCATAGGTCGTGGACGCGGCACCCGTTGCGCCGGCCGCACGGGTCTGCTCGCGGTAATTCTTGGAATTGAAGACCGGGTTTCCGCCCAGGGCCATGGTGGTTCTCCTCCGTAGGGGTTGTTAGTAAATAGCCTACGTTGGTAGAACGCTTGATGCAGACCAATAAATCCCCAAATCAAGACCTTTTTGGGATTAAGCGTGTAGCTTGTGGCTTTTGGGGCATCATGGTGCGAACCCCCATCATTTCCGGCTGTCGTGGCATCCGAAGACAACCCCGGATAGGAGCCGTAAAACAAAGGCTCCTGCTCCCCCGCAAATTCGGGAAAGCAGGAGCCTCGCATTTTGTACCCCCAGTGGGACTCGAACCCACAAGCCTTTCGGCAGCTGATTTTAAGTCAGCCGTGTATGCCAATTCCACCATGGGGGCCTACTGCACCAAGCGTACAAGATCGTTCCCTCGGTTGAGAAACGACCGGTTGCCCGCCAATGCATGAGGAAGGGCGGTGACACCGACGTCCTCGGTTCCCGGGCCGTGGCCCTATCACTTTGGGGCCCGGGATCCGTGACGCGTTGCCACCGCCCTCACGTGGTTGCTGCTAGGCGCGCGGCTTCGGCGTTGCTGCCTCGACGAAGGTGGCGCGCGGGGTTTCGAGGTTGCTCAGCTGCAGGGTGTCGCGCTGGAAGAACAGTGCCACCATCCAGTCGCCCAGGACGCGGAACTTGCGCTCGAAGGTCGGCATGGCCATGCCGTGGTAACCGCGGTGTGCCATCCAGGCCGGCCAGCCCTTGAGCTTGATGCCCATGACCTTGGCAACGCCCTTGTTGGCACCGAACCCGGCAACCGCGCCGAGGTTCTTGTGCTTGTAGTTCTTGACCTGGCCCACGCCGTAGCGGGTGGAGTACAGGTTATGTGCCAGCAGCTTGGCCTGGCGCACGGCGTGCTGTGCGTTGGGCACGCAGGTGCCGTCCGGCAGGCCGCCGGTCACGTCGGGCACTGCCGAGACGTCGCCGGCCGCCCAGGCACCTTCGATGGCGATTCCGTCTTCGCCGGTGATGCGCAGGTCGGTGCCGGTCATGACACGGCCGCGGGCCTCGATCGGGAAGTCGGTGGAGCGCACCATCGGGTTGGCCATGACGCCGGCGGTCCAGATCAGGGTGTCGGTCTCGAAGGTCTCGGCCTCGGACTTGTCAGGCATGTTGATCAGTGCCATGACGCCTTCCTCGGCGTTGGCCAGCGAGGTGTTCAGCAGGACCTCGATACCGCGGCTGCGCAGGTGGTCAACGACCCACAGCGCCTGGTCCTCGGTGACCTCGGGCATGATCCGGCCCATGGCCTCGACCAGCACGAAGCGCAGCTCGTCCTTGCCGATGCGGCCGTTCAGGTCGGCGGCGTGGCGGGCCATGTCCTCGATCTCGGCAATGGTCTCGATGCCGGCGAAGCCGCCGCCGACCACGACGAAGGTCAGCGCGCGCTTGCGCTCGGTGGCGTTGGTCATCAGCGAGGCGGACTCGATGCGCTCGAGGATCTTGTTGCGCAGGGCAACGGCTTCCTCAATGGACTTCAGGCCGATGCCCGTGTCGGCAAGGCCGGGGATCGGGAAAGTGCGGGTGACGGCACCGGCGGCCATGACGACGTCGCGGTACTCGAGCTCGAAGGGCTCGCCGACGGCCGGCACGATGACGGCCTTGTTGTTCTTGTGGTCGATGGCCGAAACGCGACCGGTGATCAGCTCGGCGTGCTTGAGGTGCTGGCGGTGCGAAACCACGGCGTGGCGGGGTTCGATCTGGCCGCCCGCAACCTCGGGGAGGAAGGGCTGGTAGGTCATGTAGGGAAGCGGGTCGACCACGGTGACGATGCCGCCGTGGTCCTTGACCTTCTTCTGCAGCTTCATTGCAACGTAAAGTCCAACGTAGCCGCCGCCAACGACAAGAATGCGTGGGCGATCGGAAAATTGTGTAGTGATAGGCATGTAGCCCATCCTATCCCCAAAAACACCGTTTGTGAAAGTCTTCACTAGCTCCCGATGGGGTGGCAATTGCCACTATTTCCAAGGAAGGCTAGGAGCCGTCGCCGGACTCCGGAAGCTCGTCGAAAATGTCCTTGGTTCCCGAGCGGTCGCTGAGTTTCAGCGCCGCAACCGGCGCGCTTTTCGCGGATTCGGCCATGACGACCCGGCGACGGGCGCCGGTGAAATGCAGGGTGCCGGCCAGCGCCGTAAGTCCCAGCAGCCCTCCAAAGCCGAGCACCAGCAGCGGCGGCAGGAAGCCGGCGTCGTCTCCCGGGGCCAGCGGGGCGGGCGCGGCAATGGGCTTGACGCTGGATTTCTCCGTGGAGATGCCCGGGTCCTCCGTGGGTGCGGCATTGACCTGCGCGCCGCGGCGGTGCACCCTGATCCATTCGGTGATGGTGTTCATGGGATTGGTCTTGACCTCGGGGACCGGTGCGGTAAGCGCCGCGTAGGCGTCGAGGATGCCGTGTCCGTACAGGTTGTCGACCCCCGGCGCCCCGGCGTCGCGCGCGGTGGCCAGGATCCGGTTGATGACCTGTGGGGCCTTCATGTCGGGATACTTCGAGCGGATCATAGCGGCGACCCCGGCAACCAGGGGGGCCGCCCCGGAGGTGCCGGACCAGTCGGCGTAGCCCCCGCCGGGCAGCCCGCCAACCAGGGGGTCGGCGGGAGCCGCCACGCCGATGCTGATGCCCTCGGTGGAGGAATCGACGCTGGCCTTGCCATTGCGGTCGACGCCCGCCACGGTGAGCACGCCGGGAATGGTCGCCGGCGCCCCTACCTGCTTCATGCCCCCGGCGCGGTTGCCCGCCGCCGCGACGATGACCACGTCCTTGTCCTCCGCGTACTTGAACGCGGTGTCCCAGCTGACCGGCCAGTCCGGCTGGGTGGAGCCCAGGGAGATGTTGATGACCGAGGCGCCGTTGTCGACGGCCCATTTCACGGCCGCGGGAACCTGGTTCTCCACGGAAATCCCGGCGGGGTTTTCGGTGCCCATCCACAGCGACACGGAGAGCACCTCCGCTTCCGGGGCCACCCCCAACATCCCGTCGGGCCCGGGGCCCGGCTTCGGGATCTCGATCTCTTCCGGCGCCGGAGGCGGATCCTCCTTGGCCTCCTTCGCGGACTTCACCGCTTTGTCGTAGGCGATCTTTTGCGCTTCCGCGTCGGCCTTGGCCGCCGCGATCGCCGCCTTGTTGTTCCCGCGGCCGGCCAGCAGGGTTGCCACGAGGGTGCCGTGTTCCGGCAGCGTGCCCAGCGGCTTCGAGCCGTCCGGGTTGCCGGCGCCGGAGACGTCCTTGCCGCCGCCCACCACGCCGCGCAGGTCCGGGTGGGTGGTGTCGATGCCGGTGTCAATGACGGCGACCTTGACCCCCGCCCCCTTCGAGACCCCCCAGGCCTTGGAGATGCCCGAGGCCTGAAGCCACCATTCCCCGTCGCGGGCCGCATCAGCCTGGGCGGCGGGAGCCGCAGCCAGGGCGGCCGACACGCACAGCACCAGGGTCAGGACCGTGGCGGCGACGCGGCGCAGTCTGTGGCTCAAGGGTTCTCCTAGCGTGGTGCGTGGACGGGATTCCGGCGGCGGTTCTCAGTAACTTGTGCCAAGTCCCAAGGCAATACCGTCCAGAATATCGTGCTCCGAGGCGGTGGCCGTGGTGACCCGCCCCGAGCTCGCCTGCCCCACCCGATCCAGGATGCATCCGTAGATCAAGGCGCCTGCGGCAATCACATCCACCCGCCCGGGGTGCATGAACCCTAGTGAAGCCCGGGTTTCGCGTTCGGATTCGAGCATGAAGGCGACGGCTGATTCGAGCTTGTCGAAGCCGACCTCGGCACCGTGGATGAGGTTCGAGTCATACTTCTGCAGGCCGAGCGCGGCGGCGGTGAGCGTGGTGATGGTTCCCGCAACTCCGACGATCCGGTCCACGAGGGAGAAGTCGACATCCCGCTGGACCTCGTCGAGCACCTCGTTGACCTGGGCGCGGGCCGCGGCGATCGATTCGGGCGTGGGCTGTTCCAGGCGCCAGAAGCGCTCGGTCAGCCTGACGCAGCCCATGTCCATGCTGCGCGATGCCACCGGGCCGTGGCCGTTGCCCAGCACGAACTCGGTGGATCCCCCGCCCAGGTCGATGACCAGGTTGTGGGTTCCCGGGGCGGCCGGAGCCACGGAGGCGGCCCCCGCATAGGACAGCGCGGCCTCGACCTCGCCGGGCACGACCTCCGGGTCGACGCCCAGACGGCTGCGCACCCCGGCGGCGAATTCTTCGCGGTTCCCCGCGTCGCGCGTGGCCGAAGTGGCCACGAAGCGGATCGAGGTGGCGCCGTGTTCGTTGATCAATTGCGCGTATTCGTCGATGGCCGCGAAGGTCCGCGTCAGGGCCTCGGGCGCGAATTCGCCGGTGGCATCCACGTCCTGGCCCAGGCGCACCACCCGCATCAGGCGCAGCACGTCGGTGAGCGCCGTGCCGTTGGGGGTCTCGTGCGTGTCCGCAATGAGCAGTCGGATGGAGTTGGTTCCGCAGTCGATGGCGGCGACGCGTGTCATGCCCCGGGTGCTTCCTGCGTGCCGGAGGCATCGTTTGCGGCGGCCTCGCGGGCGGCGCGGGCGGCGGCGCGCTCGGCCTTCTTGACGGCCGGGTCCACTGCCTGGGTCTTCACATGGCGCGAGCGGTCTTGGCTCGGGGCCGGGGCCTGCGTGTCCCAGGCGCCGGCGCAGCGGCAGGTGTCCTTGGTCCACCATTCGGCGATGGCCTCCAGTGCCCTGTCCCCCAGCGGGTTCACTCCCGGTCCGGCGGCCAGCGAGTGGCCGACCAGCACGTGCAGGCACTTGACGCGGGTGGGCATGCCGCCGGCGGAGACGCCGGCGATTTCCGGCACGGCACCGGTTCCGGAGCGCCCGCCAATGGCGTCGCGCACGGCCAGGTACTGCTCGTGGGCCTGGGCGTAGGCGTCGGCCAGCGCCGGATCCTGCTCCAGTTCCGCGTTCATCTCATTCATCAGGCCGCCGGCCTCCAGCCGCGAGACCGCGGCGGTGATCACCGGGTGCGTCAGGTAGTACGTGGTGGGGAACGGGATCCCGGAAGACAGCCGGGGCGCGGTGGTGGCCACCAGCGGGTTCCCGCAGACGCACCGGGCGCCGATCTCCACGACGTCGCGCACCGGGCGGTTCAGTTGGCGGGAAAGCGTCTCCAGGTCTGCGGCGCTGGGCACTCGTGCTGCAGCATCAAGTGCTTCGTGGTTTTGGTTCGCGGCGTCCACGGTTGGGAGCATCTCCTCGCGTCGGTGGTTCAGGTCAGGGGTGTGGGGGCGGGCTCAGTCGGTGGCTGCGCGCTGCACCGAGTCAAAGAGTGCATCGACCCAGGGAAGGTCGGTGCGGACTTCCTCGGGGCTTTGGTTCGCCTCGCCGGCAAGGTCTTCTTCCGGCCGGGAGCCGACCACCATGTAGTTGCGTTCACCCGGCATGACCAAGTTTATCCGGTCGCGGGCCTGCTGCTTGATATACAGCGGATCGTCCCAGCGCGCGATCTGGTCCTTGAGGGCTTCCTGCTCTGCCTGCATGGCGGCAATCGAGGTGCGCAGAGCGGCAATTTCGTCTCGCTGGCGCGCATAGGTGCCGATGCTGGGGATCAGCAAGACCGCGAAGACCGACAGCGCGATGCTCAGGGCCAGCAGGCGGCCGGAGAAGCTGCGCGCCGGAATGGGTATCTTGGGCCCGTCGTGGCCCTTGCGCTCCGTTTTTTGTGCGGCCTTCGCGTCCTTGCGCACCGCGCCGGAAAGCAGGTTCCGGTCCTCGATGCGCCGCTGCGAGGCCGTCGCCTTGGACCTGGGCGCGCCCTGGGCCTTGGCGCCGGCCCGGGGCTTGGAAGCCGCTTTGGAAGCGGGCTTGGGACCTGCCGGCTTGGACGGGGTCTTGGTGGCTGGGGCCTTCGCCGCAGCGGGCTTGGCCTTGGCAGGCCTGGGGGCGCCGGCGGTGGGTTTGCCGGAGGAATTCACCGGGCCCAGCGGAATGACCTTGGCGCGGGGCGTCGGCTCCGCCGGGCGCGGAGTTTCACGCGGGGACGCGGCCCGGGGCGCCGCCGCGGCGGAGCCCGGCTGTGTCTCGCGGTAGGGCCGTGGCCGCTTGGGTGCGGCCTCCGGTGCCTGGTGACCGGTTTCGGCCTCGCGTTCGGGGTCGTTGGCCGAGGCCCCGGAGCGTGGCATGGGGGGACGTCGCGCGGCCATCTGACTCCTTGCCCGGTAATGCCGGAGCCCTTTGCAGATGGCCCCGGATGGTTCGTGGTGGCGAGCTTTCGGGGGTTAACACAAAAACTCGTGGGGGAACCAAGAATAGTTCCCCCACGAGCCTACGTGTAATTACGCCTTGCTATGCACCGAAACGCGGGAAGGCGCCGGCACCGGCGTAAACCGCCGCGTCGCCGAGCTCTTCCTCGATGCGCAGCAGCTGGTTGTACTTGGCAACGCGCTCGGAGCGGGCCGGGGCACCGGTCTTGATCTGCCCGGCGTTGGTGGCAACGCAGATGTCGGCGATCGTGGTGTCTTCGGTTTCGCCCGAGCGGTGCGAGGTGATGGTGGTGTAGCCGGCGCGCTGGGCCATGGACACGGCGTCCAGGGTCTCGGTCAGCGAACCGATCTGGTTGACCTTCACCAGCAGCGAGTTGGCCGTGGCGGTCTCGATGCCGCGTGCCAGGCGCTCCGGGTTGGTGACGAACAGGTCGTCGCCCACCAGCTGGACCTTGTCGCCGATGGCGTCGGTGAGGGTCTTCCAGCCTTCCCAGTCGTCCTCGTCCAGCGGGTCCTCGATGGACACCAGCGGGAAGTCGGCGACGAGCTGTGCGTAGTAGTCGCTCATCTCCTGCGCGGTGATCGACTTGCCCTCGAACTGGTAGGTGCCGTTCTCGAAGAACTCGGAGGAGGCAACGTCCAGCGCCAGTGCGATGTCGGTGCCCGGGGTGTAGCCGGCCTTGGTGATGGCCTCGGTGATCAGTTCCAGTGCCGCACGGTTGGACGGCAGGTTCGGCGCGAAGCCGCCCTCGTCGCCCAGGCCGGTGGACAGGCCCTTTTCCTTCAGCACGGACTTGAGGTTGTGGTAGACCTCGACGCCCCAGCGCAGGCCCTCGGAGAAGGTCGAGGCGCCGATCGGGGCGATCATGAATTCCTGGATGTCCACATCGGAGTCGGCGTGCGAGCCGCCGTTGAGGATGTTCATCAGCGGAACCGGCAGCACGTGGGCGTTCGGGCCGCCCAGGTACTTGTACAGCGGCAGGTTCGCGGACTCGGCTGCGGCGTTGGCCACGGCCAGGGAAACGCCCAGGATGGCGTTGGCGCCCAGCTTGGACTTGTTGGACGTGCCGTCCAGGTCGATCATCGTGAGGTCGATGGCGCGCTGGTCGGTGGCGTCCAGGCCCTCGATGGCTTCGGCGATGTCGTCGATGACGGCTGCAACGGCTCCGAGGACACCCTTGCCCTGGTAACGCTTCGGATCCTCGTCGCGGCGCTCTGCTGCCTCAAAGGCACCGGTGGATGCACCGGACGGAACTGCGGCACGGCCCATCGAGCCGTCGGACAGCAGGACCTCAACCTCAACGGTTGGGTTGCCGCGCGAATCGAGGATTTCGCGGGCGTGAATGGCTTCAATCAATGCCATGGGAAGGTACTCCTTCAAGGGGTGTGGATGTTAGTCAAACGTGAACTGCATGATGCAGGCGCCGTTGCCTGCCCCTAGCCTAGCTTGGGCGAGACGTAGTTCACGAAGTTGTTGCTTGCGTTTCGGCCCCGGCCTGCGCAATGCGCTGTTGAACGACGTTGCGCAGGGCCCGTTCGGCGTCGAGCCCTTGGGTCTGGGCCTGGGCGCACAGGGCGAGCAGGTGCTCGCCCAATTCCCGTTCGCTTTCCGGGGTGCCGCCTTGCGGCGGTTCCCCCCAGCGGACAGAATCCTGGATGTCCGGCTCCCCCGCGGCGCCGGGTTCGTCCCGGGTTTCGGTGATCGCCGCGTGGCGGGCGGTACGGGAGAGAAATGACTGGGCGTAGAGCAGCGCCGGCAGGTTGGAGGGCAGGCCCGCGGCGGCCGATTCGTTCAGCGGCTTTTCGGCCCGCTTCGCTCGGTCCCACGAGTCGATGATCTCGGCGATCGAGTCGGGGAAGCTGTCCTTGAGGCTGCCATCGGGGTGGAAGACGTGGGTGTTGCGGCGGATCATCTTGGCGCCGAGGTAGCCCGCGACCGAGTCGAGGTCGAAGGCCCGGCGTTCGGACCCGATGGCCGCGTGCAGGACGACCTGGAGCAGGATGTCGCCGAGCTCGGCCTCCAGTTCGGCATCCGGGGCGTGGGTCTCGATGGCCTCGGTGAGTTCGTAGGATTCCTCGAGCAGGTATTGGACCAGCGACTCGTGGGTCAGCGCCGCGGTCCAGGCGCAGTGCTCGCGCAGCTGGGAAATGATCGTAACGAGGCGGTCGACCTGCTCACTCACTGATGCTTCTCCCCTGGTGCGGCGACGGTTCCCCCGCGGCCTGCGCCCGTGGCGGCGCGGTGGGCGGGAAACCCCTGGGCGGCGTTGCCCGCATCCAACGATATCCGAATCCCGGGCGGCGGCGCCGCGTGGCGGGGTTCGGTGTCGGTCACACCGGAGGCCTTAAGCACCGATGCCGGTGCACCCATGCCCCAAGACGGGCATCGATGCACCGGCGGCCGGTGGCGGGGTTCTCCCCTAGTCTTCGTCCTCGTCGTCGAAGTCCTCGTACTCGAGGTCATCGTCGTCGTCTTCGTCGTTGAGCGCGTCGTAGGCCTCGTTGATGAAGTCGACCAGGGCCTCGCGCTCCTCCAGGGGAAGGAAGGCGGCCTCGGCGGCGTTCAGCGTGAGGTCCATCAGGTCCTCGAGGTCGTAGTCGAAGGCCTCGACGAGCAGTTCGAACTCGTCCGAGATGGTGGTGCCGCTCATCAGCCGGTTGTCCGGGGAGATGGTGACGTTGAAGCCGGTCTGGATCAGCAGGTCCACCGGGTGGGACTCGATGCCCTCGCCGAACGCGGCGGTGGCCCCGGTCTGCAGGTTGGAGGACGGGCAGATTTCCAGGGCAATGCCGCGGTCGCGGACCCAGTTGGCGACCGGGCCCAGGTTGACCAGGCCGGTGTCCTCGCCGACTTCCTCGCCGTCGTCGTCGAGTCCGCCGTACTGGATCTCGATGTCCTCGGCGATGCGCACACCGTGGCCCAGGCGCTGGGCGCGGCCGGTGATCAGTGCGTCGCGGATGGAGTCAAGGCCGGCGGCCTCCCCGGCGTGCACGGTGGCGGGGAAGAAGTTCTCGGCCAGCAGGTCGAAGGCCTTCTTCATGCGCGAGGGCGGGAAGCCCTCCTCTGCCCCGGCAATGTCGAAGCCGACGACGCCGCGGGAGCGGTGGCGCAGGGCAAGTTCGGCGATCTCGACGCCGCGGTCCGCGTGGCGCATGGCGGTGAGCAGCTGGCCGACCTGGATCGGGGTGCCGGCCTCGGTCAGCCGGATGCTGGCTTCCTCGATTCCCGCCTGCACGGCCTCGACGGCATCGTCCAGGGACAGGCCCTCGCGCTGGTGCTGCTCGGGTGCCCAGCGCACCTCGCCGTAGACCACGCCGTCCGCGACAAGGTCCTCGACGAATTCGCCGGCCACGCGCTTGAGCGCGTCCTTGGTCTGCATCACGGCAATGGTGTGGTCAAAGGTTTCCAGGTAGCGCTCCAGCGAACCGGAGTCCGCCGAGGCCCGGAACCAGGCGCCGAGTTCCTCCGCGTTGGTGGAGGGAAGTGCGTGGCCGGCCTCTGCCGCCAGCTCGATGATGGTTTGCGGGCGCAAGCCCCCGTCGAGGTGGTCGTGCAGCGATACCTTGGGCAGGGACCGGAAGTCGAAGGAAGGGTCATATGCAATGTGGATCATCTCGTCAGTCACCCGCCCAGCCTAGCGGTGCGCCACGGGTTCCAACAGTGGGTGCAGGTGGTGTTGGGGCAAATGTTCACCCAACACCTCCACGGCGTTTCAGTTGCCGTCCGACACCATTGGTTCGGGCTCGGGGTCCTGCCCCGGAACGCGCACCGGGCGCGGAGAATCGACGGCACCTGCCGCCCCGGCGGCGAGACGGTTTTCGCGTTCGGAAATGCGGCGTCCGGTCCGCACCAGGATGGCGTGGGAGAGCTTGTCGATCAGGGAGCCCATGACGATGGCCAGGGCGACCGAGAGGACGATCCCCAGCAGCTGGTTGTCGTGGAACCAGGCGCCCGCCACCACGCCGATGGCCACCGAATAGCTGGACCAGGTCAGGCACCCGGCGACGTCCAGCACCGTGAAGCGCCGGTGCGAGAACCCCGTGGCCCCCGAGCTGAGGTTCACCACCACCCGGCCGATGGGAACGTAGCGGGCCGTGAAGATCAGCATGGCGCCGCGCATGTTCAGTTCGCGGCGGGCAAAGGCAAAGAGTTTCTGCATGCGCCGGCGCCGCATCCAGCCGAAGCGCTCGGTGCCAATGCGCCGGCCCAGCAGGTAGGCCATCTGGTCCCCGGAGATCGCCCCCACGGCGCCGGCCAGGATCAGCAGGTAGACGTTGGGGATCCCGGTGCCGGCCGCCACGACCCCGAGGGCGACCAGCAGCGTCTCCGAGGGCAGGATGGGGAGAAACCCGTCGATGAAGCAAAAGAGGCAAACGATCGGCAGGATCCACCACGCGTTGGCCGCGTGAACGATGGCCTCATTGATCAGGTCCACTAAGAAACCGGCTTTCCATTGCTATGGCGCGCACCGCTGGAAGCCCCAAGGCGCGGCATGTCGTGGGTCCCAAGAGCCACTTGGCTCTTATTCTCCCGCATTTCCCCCGAACTGCGCATCATTCCGCGGGTTGAATCCTGCGCTTCGCGCCTCGTCCTTTCGGACCACGCGCGGTCCCCGGCGTGCGGGGGTGCGCAGGAGCGCTCAGGAAGCGGTGATCCTGTCGATGACCAGCGCCATGTCCGGCCGGCTTCCGGCCGGGGCAATGGTCGCCGCGCCCTCGAGCAGCCCGCGTGCCCGCTCGAAGCGTTCGGGGGTGTCGGTGAGCATCGTGGCCAGCGGTGCTCCGCGGCGCACCACGTCCCCGGGCTTGGCGTGCAGGCGCACCCCGGCACCGGCCTGCACCGGGTCCTGGCGGCGGGCGCGCCCGGCGCCCAGGCGCCAGGCGGCAACGCCCACGTCCATGGCGTCCAGGGAGGTGACGACCCCGTCGGCCTGCGCATAGATCGTCTCGGATTCCCTGGCCACCGGCAGGGGTGCGTCGTTGTCCCCGCCCTGCGCGGCGATCATGGCACGCCACTTGTCCATGGCCCGGCCGTCCTTCAGTGCGGCGGCCACGTCGACGTCGGTGACCCCTGCGCCGGCGAGCATCTCGGTGGCCAGCGCGATCGTCAGTTCCACCACGTCGGCGGGCCCGCCCCCGGCGAGCACCTCGATGGACTCGGCGACCTCGATGGCGTTGCCCGCGGTGAGCCCCAGCGGGGTGTCCATGTTGGTCAGCAGCGCCACGGTGTGCACCCCGGCATCGGTGCCGAGGTTCACCATGGTGCGCGCCAGCTCGCGGGCATCGCCCAGGTTCTTCATGAACGCACCGGAGCCGACCTTGACGTCGAGCACCAGCGCGCCGGTGCCCTCGGCGATCTTCTTGCTCATGATCGAGGAGGCGATCAGCGGGATCGACTCGACCGTGCCGGTCACGTCGCGCAGCGCGTAGAGCTTCTTGTCCGCCGGGGCCAGGGACGCCCCGGCGGCGCAGATCACCGCGCCGACCTCGGATAGCTGCTTCATCATGGCCTCGTTGCCCAGATCGGCCCGCCAGCCGTCGATGGCCTCGAGCTTGTCCAGCGTGCCGCCGGTGTGCCCCAGGCCGCGGCCCGAGAGCTGCGGGACGGCAACGCCGAAGACCGCCACCAGCGGGGCCAGCGGCAGGGTGATCTTGTCGCCCACCCCGCCGGTGGAGTGCTTGTCGGTGGTGCGCATGGGCGTGCCGCCGGGAGTGCGCAGGGCGGAGAAGTCCATGCGCTGCCCCGAGTCGATCATGGCGGTGGTCCAGCGGGAGATCTCCGCCCGGTCCATGCCGTTGAGCAGGATCGCCATGTTCAGCGCCGCCATCTGCTCCTCGGCGATCACCCCGCGGGTGTAGGCGTCGATGGTCCAGTCGATCTGCGCCGCGGACAGGGTGCCGCGGTCGCGCTTGGTGCGGATGATGTCTACGGCGTCGAAGTTCTCGGTGCTCATGGTTGCTCCGTTTCTGGAAAAAACCTCGCCCCGCCCACCTTCAACGGGTGGGCGGGGCAAGTGGTTTATAGGTTGTGCGCCCCGAACGCGTCGGGAAGCACCTGGTCCATGGTTTGGATGCCGCGCGGGGTCATCAGCTGCATGTGCTCCCCGCGGTGTTCGAAGAGCAGCTGCCGGCAGCGCCCGCAGGGCATCAGCGATGCTCCGCCGGCATCCACGCAGTAGAAGGCGTGCAGCTTGCCGCCACCGGTGGCGAAGAGCTCGCCGACCATGTTGCATTCGGCGCACAGCGTGACCCCGTAGGCGGCGTTTTCCACGTTGCACCCCGAGACCAGGCGTCCGTCCTCGGTCAGCGCCGCGGCGCCGACCTTGAACTTCGAGTACGGCGCATAGGCCCGCTCCATGGCCGCGACGGCGGCCAAGCGCAGCATCTCCCATTCCGCCTCGCCCACGCTCGGCAGGGCCAGGTGCGAATCATCCATCGGTTCCATCCCTAGCCCTTCACGTAGGGTTCGCCGTCGGCGGCCGGGGCCCGGGACTTGCCGACCAGCCCGGCCACAGCGAAGACGGTGACCACGTAGGGCAGCATCGCCATGAACTGGCTGGGCACCGGGGTGCCGATGATGGTGAGGATCGACTGCAGGTTGTCGGCGAAGCCGAAGAGCAGTGCGGCGAAGAAGGCGCCGATCGGGTTCCAGCGCCCGAAGATCACCGCGGCCAGGGCGATGAAGCCGCGCCCGCCGGAGATTTCCTTGGTGAAGGAGTCGATGGCTACCAGGGTGAAGAACGAGCCGCCGATGCCGGCGATGGCCCCGCCGAGCACCACGTTGACGAAGCGGGTGGTGTTGACCTTGATGCCCAGGGTGTCCGCCGCCTTGGGGTGCTCGCCCACGGCGCGCACGCGCAGCCCCCAGCGGGTCTTGAACAGCCCGATCCACACGGCCGCGACGGCGATGTACATCAGGTAGCCCACGATGGACTGGCGGAAGAGGATCGGGCCGAGGATCGGGATGGCCGAGAGCACGGGGATCTCGATGACGCTCAGGCGGCCCGGGGAGTTGAAGAGCTCCGGGTCTTCCTGCATCACGGTGGTGAACAGGAAGCCGGTGATGCCCGAGACCAGGACGTTGAGCACCACGCCGACGATGATCTGGTTGACCACGTACTTGATGGAGAAGATCGCCAGCACCACGGAAACCAGGGCGCCGGCCACCGCGGCGGCGAGCAGGCCCAGCATCGGGCTGCCGGTCACCGAGGCGATGATCGCGGCGCTGAAGGCGCCTCCCAGAAGCTGGCCCTCGATGGCGATGTTGACCACGCCGGCGCGCTCGCACAGCACCCCGGAGAGCGAGCCGAAGACCAGCGGCACGGCCAGGGTCACCGAACCGGCAATCAGCCCGGCCAGGGAGATCTGCGGGGTGCGGGCGCCGGAGACGACCCAGACCAGGAACGCGAAGATGAACAACGCGGCAAAGACCAGCGGCACCCAGGCCGGGGTCGGGCGGTGCTCGCGCGCCAGGAAGATCGAGTACCCGGCCAGCACGCACATGCCCAGGCCCAGCACGATTCCGGTGGCGATGCCCGGGACCACCAGGTCGGGCAGGGTGAAGACGTCGCCGCCGGTGGAGATGCCGAAGGTGGCGCTCTGCGCGGAGCCGCCGAAGCCGAAGAACACCAGCGCGAGCAGTCCGATCACGGAAAGCATGATGGGGGTCTTCCAGGCCACCGGCGCATGCACCAGGGCCTTGGTGGACAGGGTTGGGGCCGGCGCGCTCATGCGCCACCTCCTTGGCTGGCAGGTGCAGCGGGCGCTGGCGCCACGTGCTTGGGCGGCTTGGTCTTCGACTTGCGGTTCAGCCCGAACATGGCGCGCACCAAGGGAGGCGCGGCAATGAAGAGCACGATCAACGACTGGACGACCAGGACGATGTCGATGGGGGTCCCGGTGGAGATCTGCATGGTCACCGCCCCGGCGCGGAAGGCGCCGAAGAGCAGGCCGGCCAGGAAGGTGCCCCACGGGGTGGAGCGGCCCAGCAGCGCCACGGTGATCGCGTCAAAGCCCAGCGACGCGGCAATGCCCGCGGTGAGCACCTTTTCGGTGCCCGCCACCTGGGCGACGCCGGCGGCCCCGGCCAGCGCGCCGGCGATGGCCATGACCAGGATGGTGGAGCGCGCCACGTTGACCCCGGCGGTGCGGGCCGCGGCGGCGTTGGCGCCCACCGCGCGGAACTCGAAGCCGATGGTGGAGCGCTTCAGGATCCAGGAGACCAGGAGGGTCAGGGCGATGGCCGTGACGAAGCCCAGGTGCAGGCGGGATCCCGGCAGTGCCGGGAAGACCGCGCTGGGATCCAGGATCGGGGAAATCGGGTTGGTCTCCCCCGGGCGCTGGAACGCCTTGGTGTTCAGCAGGAAGTCCAGGAAGTACAGGGCAACGTAGTTGAACATGATCGTGAGGATCACCTCGTGGGCGCCGGTGCGGGCCTTGAGCAGGCCCACCAGACCGCCCCAGACGGCGCCGCCGATGACGCCCATGAGGATCACCAGCAGCAGGTGCAGGCCGAAGGGCAGGTGCCAGGCGAAGCCGGCGTAGGAGGCCATGATGGCACCGATGATGATCTGGCCCTGGGCACCGATGTTGAACAGCCCGGCGCGGAAGGCCAGGGCGACGCCCAGGCCGGCGCAGATCAGCGGGGTGGAAACCGTGAGGGTTTCCAGGAACGGTTCGAAGCCCTGGCGCGAGTTGTAGATCGAGCCCCGGAAGAGCGAGACGTAGGAGTCGGTGCCCGCCGCCCACAGCGCGGAGAAGAAGTCCGAGGGGCGGGAGAAGAGGTAGCCGGCGGTCGTGGAGACCTTGGGGTCGGTGGCCGCGATCAGCAGGCCGCCGAGCACCAGGGCCACGATGACGGCCAGGACCGAGACGAGCCCGGGGCCCTGGGTGATCCTGGTCCAGATGTCCTGCCGGCGCTCGTCGATGGTGTTGGCGTGGGTCGGTGGCGGGCTGCCCGGGGATAGTTCGCTCTGGCTCACGCGAAGTCTCCTTCCATGTCGTCGGGGGTGTCCTGGTGCGCTTTTTCGGCTTCCGTCGGCGAGACGCCGGCCATCATCAGGCCCAGCACATCGCGCGGGGTGTCGGCATCCACGATGCCGATGAGCCGTCCCTTGTAGAGCACGGCGATGCGGTCGGCGAGCTGGAGCACCTCGTCGAGCTCGGTGGACACGATCATCACCGGGGTGCCGCCGTCGCGTTCGGCCAGGATGCGGCGGTGGAGGAACTCGATGGAGCCCACGTCGACGCCGCGGGTCGGCTGGGAGGCGATGAACAGGCGCAGCGGGCGGGACAGCTCGCGGGCCATCACGACCTTTTGCTGGTTGCCGCCCGAGAGCGAGGAGGCGAGGTTCTCGGCCGAGGGGGTGCGCACGTCGAATTCGGCGACCCGGGAGGCGGCGTTCTTCGCGACCTCCGCAGGGCGCATCGAAATGCCCTTGGCGAAGGGTGCCTTGTCGTAGAGGTCGAGGACGAGGTTTTCGGCGATGCTGAAATCCGGGACCAGTCCGTCGACGGTGCGGTCCTCGGGCACGAAGCCGATGCCCGAGCCCAGGATCTGCTTGACGCTGCGGCCCAGCAGTTCCTTGCCCTCCAGCGTGATGGATCCGGCGACACGGTCCTGGATGCCCAGGATCGCCTCGGTGAGTTCGGTCTGCCCGTTGCCCTGGACCCCGGCAATGGCCAGGATCTCTCCGCGGCGGATCTCGAAGCTCAAGTCGTCCACCACGCGTTGGCCGGTGGCGGAGGTGACGGTGAGGTTCTTGACCTTGAAGGTCGCCTCGCCGGGGTTGGCCGGGTCCTTGTCCATGGTCAGCTTGACCTCGCGGCCCACCATCATGGAGGCCAGCTCGGTGGTCTCGGCATCGGGCGGGGCATCGCCCACGACGCGGCCGCGGCGGATCACCGTGATGACGTCGGAGACGGCCTTGACCTCGCGCAGCTTGTGCGAGATGAAGACGATGGAGGTGCCGTTGGCCTTGAGCTGGCGCATGATGTCCAGCAGCTCGTCGGTTTCCTGCGGGGTCAGCACCGCGGTGGGCTCGTCGAGGATCAGCACCTCGGCGTTGCGCACCAGGGCCTTGATGATTTCCACGCGCTGCTGCACGCCCACCGGCAGGTCCTCGACCAGGGCGTCGGGGTCGACGTCGAAGCCGTACTTGTCGGAAATTTCGCGGATCTTCTTCCGGGTGACCTCCAGGTCGAGGAAGCCTCCGGCCTTCGTGGACTCGGCGCCCAGGGCGACGTTTTCGGCCACGGTGAAGACGGGGACCAGCATGAAGTGCTGGTGCACCATGCCGATGCCGGCGGCCATGGCATCGCCCGGGCCGCGGAAGGAAACGGGCTTGCCGTCCACGAGGATGCGTCCGGCCGTCGGCTCGTAGAGGCCGTAGAGCACGTTCATCAGCGTTGACTTGCCGGCACCGTTTTCGCCGAGCAGGCAGTGGATCTGCCCCTCTTCGACGACGAGGTCGATGTCCTCATTGGCGTAGAACGATCCAAACGCCTTGGAGATTCCTTGGAGTTCGAGTTTCACGACACCACCATTCTTGGTTGTCAGATACCGGAGGGCGACCCCGTGGGGCCCTCCCGCCGCATTGCCGGTGCCGGCTGGTTCCAAGACTAAGCAGGCCAACGGCGCACCGCCAGCCCCCGCCTGGTTCCCACGCGAGGTGGGTGGTGCAGGGGGCCGGCAGCGCGCCGCGTGGTAGCCGAGCCTGGAACCCGCCGGGTGGGCGGGGGCTAGGACTTGGGGCTGGCCTGGGATTCGACCTTGATCGAACCGTCGATGATGCCTGCCTTCAGGGCCTCGAGCTCGGCCTTGGTCTCGGCGGAGACCTTGGAGTCGAAGTTGTGGAACGGTGCCAGGGCGACACCGGTGTTTTCCAGGGTTCCGACGTAGGCGGTGTTGTCGAACGTGCCGGCCTTGTCGTCGGTGACGACCTTCTCGACGGCGGTGTCCATGGTCTTGATGACCGAGGTCAGCATGATGTCCTTGTAGTCCGGAGCGGTCAGGAACCCGTCGGAGTCGACCCACACCAGTGACGCGGACTTGCCCGAGGCGTTGGCGGCCTTCACGGCAGCGCCGGCGCCCTTGCCGACCGGACCGGCCACGGGCATGATGACGTCCGCACCCTGGTTGATGAAGTTGGTGGTGACCTGCTTGCCCTTGTCCTGCTTCTCGAAGTCGCCGGTGAAGGTGCCGTCCTGCTTGGACTTGTCCCAGCCCAGCAGCTTCACGTCCTTGCCCTTGTCGGCGTTGTACTTGTCGACGCCGTCGGCAAAGCCGTCCATGAAGATGGTCACGGTCGGGATCTTGATGCCGCCGAAGGTGGCGACCGATCCGGTCTTGGACTGGGCGGCCGCGGCGTAGCCGGCCAGGTAGGCGGCCTGGGCCGTGTCGTACACGATCGGCTTGACGTTGGCGATCGGCTTGTCGTAGGTGAAGTCGACGATGGCGAAGTGCTTGTCCGGGTTCGCCTCGGCGGCGGCCTTGGTGGCGTCGCCCAGCAGGAAGCCGATGGTGAGGGTCAGGTTGCAGTCCGCCGCCATCATGCCGTTGATGTTGGTGGCGAAGTCGGAGTTGGCCTTGGACTCGGCGCTCTTGGGGGTGAATCCAAGGTCCTTGCCGGCCTGGGTCAGGCCGCGGTAGGAGGATTCGTTGAAGGACTGGTCGTCGAATCCGCCGGAGTCGGAGACGATGCAGCCCAGGTAGTCCGAGGACGCGTCCGGCCCGCCGTTGCCTTCCTCGGGTGCCGCGCCGCAGGCGGACAGGACGAGTGCGGAAATGCCGAGCACGGCAGCAGCCATACCGGTCTTGCGCTTGATGGTGCGCATAGGGATTACCTCCATATAGTTACGAGCTACAAGTTACCGCGGCCCGAATTCCCCCCAAGTTGCCCGGCGGGAATCCATGCCCACGATCGGTGGTGCACTGCCGCCGGCGACCGGTGGTGCCGGCATGAATTCGCGACTCCCCCGCGACCCTGCCCGGACCCAATAATGTGGGGCGGGGCACGTTCGGAAAGAACGGCTTCACAACCACATAGCCTAACCTGTAAAACGCTTAACGTATGGACGAAATATGTTACAACCAGATAACTCTAGGACTCGGGGTTACTCTCCGGTAGCCATTTTCAGCTGGGCAATCGCCCGCACCGCCGCGGCCGCCATGACCGTCACGCCCACCTCGATGGCCGACTCGTCGGGGATGTAGTCCCCGCGGTGCAGGTCGTAGTCCTCCCCGCCGGGGGTGCGTGTGCCCAGGCGCATCATGGCGCCGGGCACCTTGCTGGTCATCCAGGCAAAGTCCTCCCCGCCCATGGACTGCGGGGTCAGCACGATGGCGGACGAGCCGATCTCGGCACGCGCCGAATCCTCGATGAGGTCGGTTTCCTCCTCGGTGTTGATGACCGGGGGCACGCCGCGGATGTGTTCGAGCTTGACCTCCACTCCGTAGGGGCTCGCCACCTGGCGCACCACCTCGTCCAGCAGGTCGCCCGCGCCTTCCCAGGCCTCGCCGTCCAGGCAGCGCATGGTGCCGGCCAGGTAGCCGGTGGCAGGGATCGCGTTGGGGGCGCTGCCGGCGTGGATCTGGCCCCAGACCACCGAGACCGCGCTGCGCACGTCGATGCGCCGGCCCAGGACCGCCGGGACGTTGGTGGCGATCTGGCTCATGGCGAAGACCAGGTCCTCGGTCAGGTGCGGGCGGGAGGTGTGCCCGCCGCGGCCGGTCAGCTCGATCTTGATGGTGTCGGACGCACTGGTGATCGCGCCGATGCGGGTGCCGATCTTTCCGGCGTCGATGCGCGGCTCGCAGTGCAGGGCCAGGATGCGCGGGACCTCGTCCAGCACGCCCGCGGCAATGACCGTCAGGGCGCCGCCGGGCATCTTCTCCTCGGCGGGCTGGAAGATCACGCGGACCCTCGCGCCGAGGGGCGTTTCGTCGTCGATGGCCTTGAGCACCTTGGCCACGCCGAGCATCACGGTGGTGTGGATGTCGTGTCCGCAGGAGTGCGCGACCCCGTCCACCACCGAGGCGTAGTCCAGCCCGGTTTCCTCCAGGATCGGCAGCGCATCGATGTCGGCGCGCAGCCCCAGGGCGATCGGCCCCTCCCCGATGTCCACGTAGGCGCCGGTTTCCTCCAGGGCAACGGGGTCCAGGCCCACGTCGCGCAGCCGGGTGAGGATGCGTTCGGTCGTCTTGTATTCGGCGAACGAGAGTTCCGGATTTGCATGGACCTCTCGACGGAACGCCACCAGCTCGTCAACCAGGGGCGTGACCCAGGGCTTGACGGAAGGCAGTTTCAGGTCTTCATTGATACTCGTGCGCACCATACCGACAATACGCGTTGGGACCTGAGCTTGTGCAGTCCGCTTCGAATTGTTGCCCCGCTCACTTCCACCTCTTTTAACCGGCCCCCGTTCCCGCCGGCAAAAAATGCCCCGCGGCAAGCGCTGGACCAGCGCCGCCGACGGGGCATCTTCGGGAGGTCCGGCCTTCCGGACCGCCTTCCTACAGGACGTCGACGATGCCCTCTTCCTTGAGCTTTTCGACGGTGCTCTTCACCGACTGGGCGTGCTCCTTGGTGGTGACCAGCAGCGCATCGGGCGTGTCGACGACGACCACGTCGTGGATGCCGATCAATGCGATCACCCGCTTGGAGTCGGTGACCACCACGCCGGTGGCGTTGTCCGAATACACGCGCGGGTTGGCGCCGACCACGGTGACGCCGGTCTTCTCGCTGGCGGGGTTCAGCCGGCCGATGGCGGCGAAGTCCCCCACGTCGTCCCAGTTGAACACCCCGGGGATCACCGCGACGTCCCCGGCCGCGGCGGCGGGTTCGGCCACGGCGTAGTCGATGGCGATCTTGGGCAGCGTCGGCCAGATGCGGTCGATGGTCGCCACGCGGTCCCCGGTTTCCCAGGCGGCGGCGATTTCCATCAGGCCCGCGTGCAGTTCCGGCTGGCTGCGCTGCAGGTGCTCAAGCATCAGCGACACCGGGGCGACGAACATGCCGGCGTTCCACAGGTAGCCGCCGTCGGCCAGGTAGCGGCGGGCGGTGTCCTCGTCGGGCTTCTCCACGAACTCGACCACGTCGCGTGCCGTGGGTGCGCCGGAGATCTCCATCCGCTCCCCCGCCCGGATGTAGCCGAAGCCGGTGGAGGGCAGGGTCGGGCGGATGCCGATGGTGACGATCTTGCCGGTGGCCGCGGTGTGGATGGCCTCGCGCACGGCCTCCTGGAAGACCTCGACCGGGACGATCACCTGGTCGGCGGCGAAGGAACCCATGATGGTCTCGGGGTTGCGCAGGTAGAGGATCGCCGCGGCCAGGCCGATGGCGGCCGCGGAGTCCTTGGGGTCCGGCTCGAGAACGAGGTTCAGGTCCTCGAGCTCGGGCAATTGCGCCAGCACCGCGGTGCGGTGCGCACGTCCCGTGACCACCATGATGTTGTCGCCCGCCAGCGGGATCAGCCGCTCGTAGGTGGCGCGGATCAGGGTTGATCCGGACCCGGTCAGGTCGTGGAGGAATTTCGGGGCGGCGGCGCGCGAGAGCGGCCACAGTCGGGTGCCGACACCACCGGCAGGGATGACCCCGTGGAATCGTGCCAAGAGTTCAGCGTTCATCCGACTAAGGCTAGTGGATGAACCCCAAGAATGCGGTGTCGGGCGCCCATGAAATAGGGCATTGAAATCTATTGTATTTCGCGTATTTCCCGGATGTTTAGACGATCCGCCCTTTCATCCGGTGACCCTACTCACAAGGGCTGCGCAAAGAATGGGCACCCCCGTCCAAGGTGGTCTAAGATCGGGCAAGGAACGCTCGCACCAAGGCGTCAATTTATTGTGTGGAAGATACACATGCGCCCTTGCGAGCCATGGAGGTTAATTCAGTGTCGAAGGCTTCGTCAGGCACCCTCTACCGCGGCCATGAAGGCATGTGGTCTTGGGTGGGGCACCGCGTAACGGGTGTCGTAATATTCTTATTCCTTTTGGTTCACGTGCTCGATACGTCCCTGGTCCGGGTTTCCCCGGGTGCCTATGACGCCGTCATGTCCACCTACAAGAACCCGCTGATGGCACTGGGCGAAACCGCTCTGGTCGCCGCCATCGTCTTCCACGCGTTCAACGGCTTGCGCCTGATCCTGGTCGACTTCTGGAAGTCGGGAACCAAGTACCACCGCCAGATGCTCTGGGGCGTTTTGGCCCTCTGGGTCATCACCATGGTGGCATTCTCCATCCGCCACCTGTCACTCGCCTTTGGAGGTCACTAACCCATGTCGGCAGATATCGCTGCACCCCGCAGCCAGCGCATCGATCCGAAGTACAACCGCGCCAACAAGTCCCGCGGCAGCTTCGAAATGGTCGCATGGCTCTTCATGCGCCTCTCCGGCGTCGCCCTGGTCGTCCTGATCTTCGGGCACCTCTTCGCCAACCTCATGGTCGGCGAGGGCATCAACGCCATCGACTTCGGCTTCGTGGCCGGCAAGTGGGCCGACCCGGTCTGGCAGTTCTGGGACCTGGCAATGCTCTGGTTGGCCATGCTGCACGGCACCAACGGCGTGCGCACCATCATCAACGACTACGCCGAGAAGCCCGCCACCCGCGTGTGGCTCAAGGGCATCCTCTACGTCGCGACCGTTGTCATCGTCGTCCTGGGCACCCTGGTGATCTTCACCTTCGATCCTTGCATCGCCGGTAACTCCATCCCGGCTTGCCAGTAATCTTCGGCTCCCCGTTCGTTCGCTGAAGCAGAGAATTCAAGAAAAGAGAGCATCAGGTATGCAGGTACACAAGTACGACGTCGTGATCGTCGGAGCAGGCGGCGCAGGCATGCGCGCGGCCATCGAATCCGGCCAGCGCGCACGTACGGCCGTTCTCACCAAGCTTTACCCAACCCGTTCGCACACCGGTGCAGCGCAGGGTGGCATGTGTGCGGCCTTGGCCAACGTAGAAGAAGACAACTGGGAATGGCACACCTTTGACACCGTCAAGGGCGGGGACTACCTGGTTGACCAGGACGCCGCCGAGGTCATGGCGAAGGAAGCCATCGACGCGGTGCTCGACCTGGAAAAGATGGGTCTGCCGTTCAACCGCACCCCGGAAGGCAAGATCGACCAGCGCCGCTTCGGCGGCCACACCCGCGACCACGGCAAGGCCGCCGTGCGCCGCGCGTGCTACGCAGCGGACCGCACCGGACACATGATCCTGCAGACGCTGTACCAAAACTGCGTCAAGCACAACGTCGAGTTCTACAACGAGTACTACGTCCTGGACATGCTCATGGTTGAGGAGGATGCCTTCCGCGAGGACGGCACCGCCTACAAGCAGAAGCGCGTTGCAGGCGTGGTCTCCTACGACCTGGCCACCGGCGAACTCCACGTCTTCCAGGCCAAGTCCGTTGTCTTCGCCACCGGCGGAGCCGGCAAGGTCTTCAAGACCACCTCGAACGCCCACACCCTCACCGGCGACGGCATGGGCATCGCGTTCCGCAAGGGCATCCCGCTCGAGGACATGGAATTCGTGCAGTTCCACCCGACCGGCCTTGCCGGACTGGGCATCCTGCTCTCCGAGGCAGCCCGTGGCGAAGGCGCCATCCTGCGAAACTCGGAAGGTGAGCGCTTCATGGAGCGCTACGCCCCCACCATCAAGGACCTCGCACCGCGTGACATCGTCGCCCGGTCGATGGCCAACGAGGTGCGCGAAGGCCGCGGCTGCGGCCCGAACAAGGACTACGTCCTGCTCGACCTGACGCACCTGGAGCCGGCGCACATCGACGCCAAGCTCCCGGACATCACCGAGTTCGCCCGCACCTACCTGGGTGTCGAGCCGTACACCGACCCGGTGCCGGTCTTCCCGACCGCGCACTACGTCATGGGCGGCATCCCGACCAACATCGACGCCGAGGTCCTGCAGGACAACGACACCGTGATCCCGGGCCTCTTCGCCGCCGGCGAGGTCGCCTGCGTTTCGGTGCACGGCTCCAACCGCCTGGGCACCAACTCGCTGCTGGACATCAACGTGTTCGGCAAGCGCGCCGGCATCTCCGCGGCCAAGTACGCCCTGGGCGCCGAGTTCGTCGAGCTTCCCGAGGATCCGGAGAAGTTCACCACGGACCAGATCGATGCCATGATCAACTCCACCGGAACCGAGCGCGTCGCAGTACTGCGCAAGGAACTGCAGGACATCATGGACGCCAACGTCCAGGTGTTCCGCGACAAGGACTCGCTGAACCGGGCACTCGAGGTCATCGAGGAACTGCGCGAGCGCTACAAGAACGTATCGGTCCAGGACAAGGGCAAGCGTTTCAACCTTGACCTGCTCGAGGCCATCGAGCTTGGCTTCCTGCTGGACATGGCCGAGGTCATGACCGCGGCCGCCATGCACCGCAAGGAATCCCGCGGCGGTCACTACCGCGAGGACTTCCCGAACCGCGACGACGAGAACTTCATGAAGCACTCGATGTCGTACCGCGATGCAGCGGCCACCACCGAGGGCATCTCCGGGATCCGCATGGAAACCAAGCCCGTTATCTTCACCCGTTACCAGCCGATGGAGCGTAAGTACTAATGAGCACGGAACTTCCCGAACCAGCCTCGAAGATTGAGCTGAAGCCCGGAGTTGGCGGCGGCGGAGAAATTCCGCAGTTCAACATCACCTTGCGCGTTCGCCGGTACCTGCCGGAGACGACCGCGGACGCCTACTGGGAAGACTTTGAGCTGACCATGTACGGCACCGACCGCGTGCTGGACGCCCTGCACAAGGTCAAGTGGGACCACGACGGTTCGCTGTCCTTCCGCCGTTCCTGCGCCCACGGCGTCTGCGGCTCCGATGCCATGCGCATCAACGGCCGCAACCGCCTGGCCTGCAAGACCCTGCTCAAGGACCTGGACCACTCCAAGCCGATCACCGTTGAAGCCATCAAGGGCCTGCCCCTTGAAAAGGACCTCATCGTCGACATGGAGCCGTTCTTCCAGTCCTACCGCGAGATCATGCCGTTCCTGATCAACAAGGACCACGAGCCCTCGGGCGAGCGGTACCAGTCGGCAGAGGACCACGCCAAGTTCGAGGACACCACCAAGTGCATCCTCTGCGCCGCGTGCACCTCCTCCTGCCCGGTGTTCTGGACCGATGGCCAGTACTTCGGCCCGGCGGCAATCGTCAACGCGCACCGCTTCATCTTCGACTCGCGCGACGATTCGGGCGACATGCGCTTGGAGATCCTGAACGACAAGGAAGGCGTGTGGCGCTGCCGCACCACCTTCAACTGCACCGAAGCATGCCCGCGTGGCATCCAGGTGACCCAGGCTATCGCCGAGGTCAAGCAGGCCATCCTGGCCCGTTCCATCTAGTCTCCGACTAGGCCCCGTGTGGCCCGGTTTCCCTTGCGGGAAGCCGGGCCACACTGCTTTAAGGACTCCTCGGTATCCCGTGCTTGCAGGTTCGGGCCATCCGGGCGGACCCCTCGGGCGCGGGAACCGTGGCAAGGGCGGTCAAGCAACACCCAGCCGGTTGGGAAATCAGGGAAAGCAGTCCCGGTGCCCGCCGCCTAGGACCGTGGGGCCCGGGTCCGCGCCAGGTCCGCCGCGCGCACCGCGACCACGGCGGCGGAGAGCAGGTACACCTGGCTGAGCAGGTTGAACCAGACAAACAGCCCCAGGATCACCGCAAAGGGCGCCAGCAGCACGTTGCTGGTCAGCGAGGCCAGCAACATGGCCGAGAGGAAACGCAGGACCGCTGCCACCGAACCGGCCAGCAACACCCCTGCCGCCAGGCCCCCCTCGATCACCTTCGCCCGCGAGGCGACGCGCAGCAGGATCCAGGCCGTGGCGCAATCCAGGGCGAACATGGCCACCAGGAAGGCCACGCGGGTCAGCGCGTTGCTCCACCAGCCGTTGAGCTGGAGCAGGTGGGCCAGGGAATCGAGCAGCGAGGAGCTGGCCAGCGCCAGGGCGCTGGAGGCGATCAGGGCCACGGCCAGGGCGACCAGAAGCAGGGCGTCGCGAAGCCTGGAGACCACCGGGTTGGACCGGTCCCGGTTCAGGCCGAAGATGGTGCGGATGCCCTCGCGCAGCCCGGACAGCCACCCCAGCGAGGTCAGCACCAGGGCCACCAGGGAGACCACCAGGGTGATCCCGAAGCTGCGCAACCCCAGCAACTGCTCCGGTTTGGCCAGTCCCCCGTGGCCCGTGTCGATCAGCCCGGGCGTGCTGGCGGCGACCATGTCGATCACGCCGTCGCGCAGCACCGGGTTGTCGCTGGCAAACAGGCCCAACATCGCAAACCCCGCCACGAGCATCGCGGCGATGGAGAAGAACATCCGGTAGGCGCTGCCGGCGGCCAGCAGCGGGCCGCGGCGGCGGATGTACAGGTTCCACACGCGCATCGGGTAGAGCGCGTAGAACCTGGCCGTGAGCAGGATGCACAGGGCCTTGAGGCGCAGCCAGGGCGTGCCCGAGGCGCGCACGGCATAAAGTTCCTGGGCCTTGAGCCGGATGAACGAGCGAAGCGCCCGCGGGTCCAAGGGGGAGGGCGGGGCCACGACGGCGGCACCGACAAAGCGGCGGGCCACCACGCCCGGGGCCCGGGTCCCCGTTTCCTCGGCGACGGGGTCGAAGGAAGTACCGGCGGAACCGGCGGGTTGGACGTCTTCGGCAGCGTCCCACGCCGGCGTCTTGGCGCCCTTAGCGCGTCGGCCCGCCAAGGCCCAGCTCCTCACGAAGCGACCAGGCACCGGTGGAATCAATGCCAAAGAGGCCGATGGAATCCACGGTGAAGCTCATGGTTTCGTCCTTGAGCTCTTCCTGGGCCAGGTCCATGGCCGAGTCGTCGGCCTCGTGGGCGATCGTGAGGTGCGGCCGGTAGCCATAGCTCACCTCGTGCCGCATCGGGCCGGCCAGCAGCTCGTCGTGCAGCTTCCCGCAGGCCTCGGCGCCCTCCTCGACGTTCAGGTACACCACCGGGGTGATGGGCCTGAAGGTCCCGGTGCCATGCAGGCGCACGGTAAAGGAGGAGGCGCGGGCGGCGACCTGGTGGACGTGCCTCGCCGCGGCATCCCAGTCGGTGGTGGAGCCGGAGACCAGGGTGATGTGCGGTGCAATGCGTGCCGATAGTTCCCCGCCGTAGCGCTGGCGCCAGGCACGCAGCGTGTCCTCCAGGGGGGACGGGATCTCGATGACGACCCCCAGCGGCGTCGCCTCTGCGACGTCGCTGCCGGTCATCTCCCCCGCCGTGGTGCCCATTTCTAGCGGATCCCTCCCAGGGGAGCCATGAAGCCAACGCGCTCGTAGACATCGGCGAGCGTCTTGGAGGCGACCTCGCGGGCCTTGTGGGCGCCGGCCGCCAGGATGGAGTCCAGCTCGGCCGGGTCCTGGAGAAGTTCCAGCGTGCGCGTGCGGACCGGGGTCAGCGCCTCGACGACGGCGTCCGCCACCGCCACCTTCAGGTGGCCGTACATCTTGCCCTCGAACTCGTTGACCAGCGCCGGGATCGGGGTCCCCGTCACGGCCGAGAGGATCTCCAGCAGGTTGGTCACCCCGGGCTTGTTGGCCCGGTCGTGGGCCACGACGGTGTCGGCGTCGGTGACGGCGGACTTGATGCGCTTGGCGACGGTCTTGGGCGCGTCCAGGATGTTGATCAGGCCGTTGGGGCTGGAAGCGGACTTGGACATCTTGGAGGTCGGGGCCTGCAGGTCGTAGATGCGCGCGCCCTCCTTCTGGATGAAGGCCTCCGGCACCACGAAGGTCTCGCCAAAGCGGTGGTTGAAGCGGGTGGCCAGGTCGCGGGCCAGTTCCACGTGCTGGCGCTGGTCATCGCCCACCGGGACGCCCTGGGGCTGGTACAGGAGGATGTCCGCGGCCATGAGCACCGGGTAGGTGAACAGGCCCACCGAGGCGACGTCCGCGCCGCCCTTGGAGCTCTTGTCCTTGAACTGCGTCATCCGGCTGGCCTCGCCGAAGCCGGTGATGCAGTTCAGCACCCAGGCCAGCTGCGCGTGCTCGGGTACCTGGGACTGGACGAAGAGCGTGGACTTCTCCAGGTCGATGCCGCCGGCGATGTACTGCGCGGCGGTGACCCGGGTGCGGTTGCGCAACTCGGCCGGATCCTGCGGCACCGTGATGGCGTGCATGTCCGGGATGAAGAAGAAGGCGTCGTAGTCGTCCTGGGCCTTGACCCAGTTGACCAGGGCGCCCAGGTAGTTGCCCAGGTGCAGGGAGTCGGCCGAGGGTTGCATGCCCGACAGGACGCGCGGACGGGTGGTGGTGGCCAGTGTTTCGCTCATGCGTTGGATGGGTCCTTTAGAACTGGTAGTCGACGACCAGCGGAGCATGGTCGGAGAAGCGCACGTCGTAGCTGGATGCGCGGTCAACATGGGACTTGACGGCCTTCTCAGCGAGCCGAGGGGTGGCCATGTGGTAGTCGATGCGCCACCCGGCGTCGTTGTCGAAGGCCTGCCCGCGGAAGGACCACCAGGTGTAGGGACCCTGCGCGTCGGGGCCGGCCAGTTCGCGTGCCACGTCTTTGTACCCGATCTCGGCGCCGAAGAATCCGTCGAAGTAGGCGATTTCCTCGTCCATCACGCCGGCGCGCTTATTATGGTTTGGCTTCCAGTTCTTGATGTCCTTCTCGGTGTGCACGACGTTTAGATCGCCCACCACCAGCACATGGTCCTTCTCGTTCTTCAGCTCGACCAGGCGCACATTCATGCGCTCGAGGAAACGGTACTTGTCTTCCTGCTTCTGGGTGCCCAGCTCGCCGGAGTGCACGTAGGCGGAGACGACGCACAGCGTGCTGCCGTCCTCCATGGTGAAGTCCGCTTCCACCCAGCGCCCGGACTCGGCGAAGTACTCCTCGCCGATGTGCCCGCGCACGGCGGTTGGCTCGGCACGCGAAAGCACCGCGACCCCGGCGCGACCCTTGTCCTTGGCTTCGGCGTGCAGCATGTGCCAGCCCTCGCCAATCAGCTCGCGCACGATTGCATCCGGCGCGCGCACCTCCTGCAGGCAAAGGATGTCCGTGTCGCGGGCTTCGATCCAGTCGGCCATGTTTCGCTTGTAGGCAGCACGGATGCCGTTGACGTTCACCGAGGCAACGCGCACCGCACGCTCGGACTTGGCCAGGATCTCTTCTGAGGTAGGTATCACGCCATCCACCTTATCGATATTTGTTCATGGGTTGTCGCCGGCAGCGCCGGGGGTGTCGCCGCGCCGCCGGCGGCTGGGGAAATCTAGTCGATGACCTCGCCGGTCATGGGCTCGCCGCGGCCGGAGGGCTTCATCATGTCGCGGGCATTGGAGGCCGTGATCTCGATGGTTTCCAGGGCGCGGTCAACCATGCCGGCGGCGTCCTCGCCGTTCTGGGCCCGGTACTCGTTCACGACGCCGACCTGCACTTGGATGATCTTGAAGGAGTGGTCCAGTTTCAGGTCGCGGTTGCGCGTTGCCTCGTCCATGACGACGGTGCCGGCGCTCGGGGCACCCTGGCCGCGTGTGGCCGCAGCCGCGGTGGCGGCCTTCAGCTGGCTGGTCATCTTCGCCGCGCCGCGCCTGAGCCCGAAGACCAGGAACGCCGAAAGCAGCAGCCACCCCAGCGAAATCACCACGACGAGCCAGCCGATGACGTCGTTCTGGTTGGCGGCGAAGACGACGGCCACCAGGAAGATCGTGACCATGACGGCCAAGGAGAGCGTCGAGGCGTTGATGGTGATTTTTTTGCCCTGCGCGGGGGCCGATTTACTACCGAGGGGTTCCATGTTCATATTCTCTCAAACACGTGGCGGCCGGACCGAATCCGAGTATGAATTACGCTTGTTAGCTTAATTGCCGAAATCCTACACTCAAGCCAGATACGTGAGACTGGGGACGTGGCGCGGCCAGGCCGCACGCGCAGAATCGTGGGGAAAAATCATGGCACTGTCGTTTGGATTTTCGGGGCCCAGCAGGCGCAGGCACGCGCACCCGAACCAGTCCAAGGACACTCCGCCTCCCCCGTCCAGGAAATCCCGGCGATTCCTGGCAGTGGCCAGTGCACTGGCGATGGTCGCGGTCACCTTGACGGCCCCCAGCTCGGTGGCGGCAGATCCCTGCGCGCCCGGGGCCAACAAGATTGTCTGCGAAAACTCCAAGCCGGGAACGGACCCGGGCGAATGGGACATCGTGGGCGCGGGCGATGCCAGCATCCAGGGATTCGCCACCGACATCAGCGTCAATGTCGGGTCCAGGGTTGATTTCAAGATCGACACCAACGCGAGCGCCTACACCATCGATATCTACCGCACCGGCTGGTACCAGGGGCTCGGTGCGCGCAAGGTTGCTTCGGTGAACCCCAGTGCGTCGCTGCCGCAGAACCAGCCGGACTGCCGCAACGACGTTGCCACCGAATTGGTGGACTGCGGGAACTGGGCGGTGTCGGCCAGCTGGAACGTCCCGGCCGACGCCGTTTCCGGCGTCTACGTGGCCAAGCTGGACCGGGCGGACCGCAATGACCAGAGCCACATAACCTTCATCGTGCGCGACGACGCCAGCCAGTCCGACGTCCTGTTCCAGACTTCGGACCCAACCTGGCACGCCTACAACACCTACGGCGGATCCGACTTCTACCAGGGCGCAGCCAACGGGCGCGCCTACAAGCTCAGCTACAACCGCCCGTTCAACACCCGAGGCGGTATCGAGGCCCGCGACTTCTACTTCGGGAACGAGTACCCGATGGTGCGCTTCCTCGAGCGCAACGGCTACGACGTGAGCTACTTCAGCGGCGTCGATTCGGACCGCCGCGGCAACCTGATGACCAACCACAAGACCGTCCTCTCGGTGGGGCACGACGAATACTGGTCGGTCAAGCAGTGGGACAATTTCGAAAAGGCACGCGACGCAGGTGTGAACCTGCAATTCCTCTCGGGCAACGAGGCCTACTGGCGCACGCGCTACGAGGCCTCGACCACCGACGGCACCAACTACCGGACGCTGGTCAGCTACAAGGAGACCTGGGCGAACGCCAAGATCGACCCGAACGCCCAATGGACCGGAACTACTCGGGATCCACGTTTCGCGCCGGCGAGCGCCGGGGCCGGGCAGCCGGAGAACGCCTTGACCGGCTCCCTGTATTTCGTTAACCACGGCGACTTGCCCGTCACCGTCAATGCCCAGGAAGGAAAGACCCGGCTGTGGCGCAACACGCCGTTGACCACCCTTTCCCCGGGCTCAAAGCGGGCCCTTGCCCCGCATACCGTTGGCTACGAATCGAACGAGTCGCCGGACAACGGTTTCAGGCCGGCAGGACAGGTGTTCCTGTCGACAACCACGGGCGCAGTTCCACAATATTTGACCGACTTCGGCAATACCGTGGAACCGGGCAGCACGACCCACCACCTGAGCCTGTACAAGGCCGCGAGCGGCGCGCTGGTGTTCTCCGCCGGCTCGATCCAGTGGACCTGGGGCCTGGACGACCAACACGACGGCGACGGGGCCGCCCCCGATCCGATCATGCAGCAGGCCCAGGTCAACCTGCTGGCCGACATGGGCGCCCAGCCGGCCACGCTGATGCCCGGGCTCGTGGCGGCCACCAAGTCCGCCGAAACGACTGCACCCAGCATCAGCATCACCACTCCCCCGCCGGCCGCGGCAAAGAACGGGAAGAAGTACACGGTCTCCGGAACCGCGGTGGACGGGGGCGGCGGCGTGGTGGCGGGCGTCGAATACTCCACCGACGCAGGGGCCCATTGGCATCCGGCCTCCGGAGCCGCCACCTGGTCCTTCAGCTACATCCAGCAGGGCATCGACGGGGAGGCATTGTGGGTGCGCGGCATCGATGACAGCGGCAACTACCCGACCACCGCCACCGTCATCCCGCTGACCGTCACCGGGCCGTTCAGCGTCTTCGGGGAGACAGTCCCCAGCGCCCCCGACTCGGGTGATCCAGCCCCCGTCGAATTGGGCCTGCGCTTCACCCCGACCACGGACGGCTTTGTCGCCGGTGTCCGCTTCTACAAGAGCACGGCCAACACCGGATCGCACACCGGATCGGTTTGGTCGTTGGGCGGCCAGCGTCTGGCCACCGTCTCCTTCTCTGGCGAAACGGCCAGCGGATGGCAGGAAGCCAGGTTCTCTTCCCCCGTTGCCGTCACCGCGGGAACCGAATACATCGTTTCCTACTCGACGACCACCGGGCATTATGCGGCCAAGAGCTACTTGTTCGCCTATGCAGGCATTGGAATCGATCCGCTCAATGTGGCCGGCGGCTTCGGGGCCAACCCGGCCGGGGTGTACGACACCAACGGGTCCATGCCCACCAGCAGCTACCAACAGGGCAACTACTACGTGGACGCCATCTTCGAATCACAGGATTCCTCGCCGTTGCGCGCCTACAACGCCAGCCCGTTGGACACCGCCAAGAGCGTTCCTCTGGGCACTCCCATTGCCGTGACGTTCTCCCGTGCCGTGCAGCCGGGATCGGTGGGCATCTCCCTGAAGACCGCCGCCGGCGCCGTCGTGGCGGGATCCACGAGCTACGACTCGACCACGCGCCGTGCGACCTTCACCCCGGACAGCTCCCTCGCGCGGGGAACCGGCTACGCGGCCACAGTGTCCGCGCAGGATGCGCTCGGCAATTCGGTGAGCAGCGGAGGCAGCTGGAGCTTCACGACTGTGCTGGCCGATTCCGTGGCCGGGGACTGCCCGTGCGGGCTCTACCAGGACTCCGCGATGCCCACGACCGGCCTGATTGACGACAACACCCCGCTGACCCTGGGCATGCGCTTCATCCCCACGGAACCAGGCAAGGTCTCGGGTGTCCAGTTCTACAAGGATGCGGGGAACATCGGCGCCCATACGGGCAAGTTGTTCTCCGTCGGCGGGGCGTTGCTGGCCAGCGTCACCTTCACCAACAACAGCGCCTCCGGCTGGCAATATGCGGCTTTCTCGACACCCGTGAACGTGAGCGCCAACACCGAGTACGTGGTCGCCTACACCACCGAGGGAACCTACTCGGTGTCGCCCAACGGGTTGCAGGACGCCAAGAGCTTTGGCCCGTTGCGGACCAACGCCAATGCCGGGGTCTTCACCTATTCCTCCGGGTTCCCGGACAATGCGACCAGCACCGATTACCTGGTCGACGTGGCGTTTGTTCCCGACGGGGCACAGGCCATCAACGTGGTCTCGCGTTCGCCCCTTTCGGGCGCAACCGACGTTCCCGTTACCGCCAAAGTCGTCACCGTCCTGAACCAGGAAGTGGCTTCCGGCTACCAGTACACGCTCACCGGTCCCGCGGGAGCCGTGGCTGGCACGGTGTCCACCTCGAGCGACCGCAAGACCCTGACGTTCACGCCGACCCAGGCGTTGGACAATGGCCGGCAATATTCCGTGGCGTTGAAGAATGTCACCAGTACGGCCGGGGCAGCACTGCCCGACCAAAACTGGTCGTTCCACACGGCCAACGCGGACGGCACGGCCTCGACCTTCCTGGGTACGCAGGTGCCGGCCAACCTGGATCCGCAAGATGGCGGTTCCGTTGAGTTGGGTGTGCGTTTGCAGACCACCAAGGACATCGATGTTTCAGCCATCCGGTTCTACAAGGGAACGCTGAACACGGGCGTCCATACCGGATCATTGTGGAGTGAGACCGGCACGCGTCTGGCCACCGCAACCTTCTCGAATGAAACGGCATCGGGATGGCAGACGGTGCAGCTGGGCAACCCAGTGCGCATCACGGCGAACCAGACGTTCATCATTTCCTACCATGCACCCAACGGCGGCTATGCCTACACCTCGGCCGATTTTGCGCAGCCGCGGACCGTCGGTGCGCTGAGCACGGTGGGCAGCAACGGGCTCTTCGTCTACGGTGCAGGAGGCACCGCGCCGAGCAACACCTGGAACGACACGAACTACTTCGTGGATCTTGTCTACAGCACGGTGGCCGTTCCGGCGCCCTCGCCGACGCCGAGCCCGACTCCAACGCTGTCTCCATCTCCATCTCCCACGGTGACGGCATCGCCAAGCCCCACACCGACGCCCACGCCCACTCCGACACCAACACCGACGCCAACACCCACTCCAACGCCAACGCCCTCCCCAAGCCCGACGCAGGTGAACCTCTTTGGCTCGATGCTTCCGTTGCAGTCGGATTCCATGGACTCACGCTCGGTTGAGGTCGGTCTGCGGTTCAGCACCACGGTTCCGATCACCGCCCACGGGGTGAGGTTCTACAAGGAAAGCACCAACACCGGAACGCACACCGGAAGCATTTGGAACAACGCGGGCCAACGGCTGGCCACCGTGACATTCACGGGGGAAAGTACACGGGGTTGGCAGAGCGCCACCTTTACCGCGCCGTTGGCGCTTCCGGCAGGAACCTACACGGTCTCCTACCTGGCACCCGTGGGCCACGTGTCTACCACGGCTCTCTTCTTCTCCAAGAAGTTCACCGACGGGACCGTCACGGCCAGCACCAGTAACGGCAGGCACCGCTACGGAACCGGTGGTGTCATGCCGGCCTCCACCACGACATTGCGCAACAACTACTTCGTGGACCTGACATATTCGCTGCCGTAGGTCTGTTGACCGAAGCCGTATCCGACCAGTGGTCGCCCTCCATCCATCTCCTCAACGCTGGATGGAGGGCGACCACGCATGTTCAACGAGCATCCCGCCACGCGGACCCGGGCAATGGGGTAGCCACCGTGGTGCCGATTTCGGAACCGCCCGCAGATGGCGAGATGCCACCGTGCCCGCCGGCGACTCCCGCGGCCGGAACCTCCACCGGCCCGTGCATGGCGGCCAAGGGGCTCGTCCACGCCGCATCCATGCGCCTATGTCCCGGACGTTGTAGCGGGGCCCTCAGGGCCACCTGAAGGGGCGGTAAGGGCACTGCACCGCGGAGTCATGCCATCACCAACAGCGACGATGGGCCCGATTTGTTTTCTTGGACCTTTTCGCTCCCGAGCGTAGGGAAAACGGCCTCACGACACCTGCCGATCCGTGGTCGTGCTCCGGCCACTTCTTCAACGCTGGACCGAGGGCGACCACGCATGTTCGATGAACAACTTGGGCAATGCCCCGGGCACCAGGTCCAGGGAAAAGATGTCCGCATCCCCTGGTGCTTCCTCCCGCGGCTGGCCGAAGATCAAGGTGTCTTGGTCCTGCCATTCGAGCTGGTCGTCAAAGCCGGAATCCAGCGGATAGAGCTGCTCGGTCCGTTTGGCAACGTCGTACACCGCGATGTCCCAATGCGCCGGCACCGAATCCGCGCGGCGCTTCTTGTAGGCGATCAGCTTTCCGTCAGGGGAGAGCGACGGGCATTCCGCATTCTCAACCACGGCACGCATGGTTTTCTCCGTCAGGGAACCATGCATCAGCCACGTCTGCTTCCCCGATGCCGCCGTCGCGTAAAAGGTCTTGGCATCCTTGGCGAAGGTCACGCCCCAGACGTTCCGGTCTTCGGCAGTGATCTTGTGGTCACCGACGAAGATGCCGAAATCCTGCAGATTCCCGTAATCCGTTCCCCCAGGTGCAGCAATCGTCGTCTGGGTCGAGAAGCCGACGAATTCATAGGACTCGCCGGTGATGAAGGCGGTGGTACCCACCATGCCCGTCGCGGAGACCCGCGTGCGGCTTGGTTCGCCGGGCAATGGGCGCTGGGCCAGCAGGTGCCCTCCGATGCTGTAGACGGTCGAGTCGTAGCTCGAGTTCATGCCGCGTTGAACACTCAGGCAGGAGAGCATCCCGCCGGTGCGGTACACCCGGTCGCAGGACAGTCGGGTGGTGGTTCGTTCACCATCGGGGGCGTCCAGGGGTACCCATGCGACCTTGCCATAATCACTACTGTCCCGCGTGTCGCGGAAGACCACCGCGTTCTCCAAGGGGATCTGCGCAATGCCTTCGGGGTTCTGCTGGGCCGCGACGGCCGGGGATTGTGTTCTTTCCCTGAATCCCATGAAAGAGTTCACCGCGAATCCCGCTGCGGTGAGAACCGCAACCAACACCATGACGGCAACTATGAACTGACGTTTGCCTTTCACCGAACTATTTTCCAACCACGTAAGTGCCAAAGGCGGCAACAGTTGTGGCCCCCGTGGGCGCCGTCCGCACCGTGGCTGTCATGGTGTCATCCCCGAAGCCCAGCGAGATGCTCTTGGCACCGTCGGCGGCCGTGCCTCGAGTGGCGACCCAGCCGCGCTTGGCTGCCTGCGATTCGTAAAATTTCAGGACCGCTTCGACGCTCAGAGAGGTGCGGTAATTGACCGCGACCTGAACATTTCGTTTCTGCGTGCTGACCGAGGAATCAATGATGTGCGCCCCTTGCGGGATCGGCATCGCCTTGGTGGGGAAACCAGACGTGAGCTCTCCCTTGGCGGTGCCTTCCCTCGGAACTGTCCCGGAGAGCACCGGAGCCTTCTTCACCGATTTGGGCAACGTAGTTGCCTTTGGTTCGGTGGTGGCTGGAACCTCCAACTTGGGTGATTCAACTTCCGTGGCCGGGGCGGAACTGCGCGGCGATCTCGGTTCCTTCGATTCCTTGGCACTGGATGCAGGTGGAGCCGAAGATGGATTCTTCGAGGTGGCCGTGGAAGCAGCGCTGGCGCTTCCCGGAGCGCTCACGCTTTCGCTGGCGGAACGTGTCGGTGCAGTGGCCTGTTCTGTGGAACTGGGACTCGGATCGCTGCCCGCCACCTTTGCGGCCGGCGCCCGCGCTGCGGCGTTGAAGGCAATCGATGCCCCCACAAACACGACGATGACGGCGAGCGCCCAAGCAAGCCATTTCTTGTTCTGCATCTGTCCCCACTAAATGCGATCGGCTGCCTTCATGCTGCCGTGGCCCCAAGCCAATTGTTCCCTGTGGCTAGATTACAACTCGGCGTTGGCGTACGCCATGCATATGCGAAACGAATCGACTGCCGGCTCCGATGAATAGCGATTCTTCGACAGCAACGAACGATTCCGTCCGATGACGATTCACGCAACAGAGGAATGCACCACGACGGCGCCGACCGCTTCGAATCGGACTCGGTATTCCGTGGTGAGCAATGCCTGATCCAAGACTTGATGGAGAAGCGGGAATCCAGCATTTAACGAAGTAAACCCAGTGATGGCAGTGCGCAGTTTGTTGCCGACGAGACTTAGATTCAGCCCCGCTGATCCGGTGGCCCTGACGTCGGGGCCGAGAGCCCCATCCGTGAATTGCTTCCGGACAGCTTCCACATAGAATTCCGGCGCGGGTATTGGCACGGTCATGGTCGGCACAGGCACCGATTGGAGCGCGGGCGTTGCGACTTCCTGAGTCGGTTTTTGAGCCGGAGCTGCATCGATGACCCCCAACGAACAATGTTCCTCCAAGAAGGAAGTCAACGTTTTGGAACCACAGGCCTTGTAGCTAAGTTGCGGCCACTCTTTACGCAGGAAGCTGCCCAAAGTGGACGCGACTACTCGATTCTTGACCCGACACTCCGGATGCTGCTTGAGGATCTTGAAAATGGCGTCATGCAATTTAGCAATTTCGGCAATCTTGGCCAGCTCGGCAAGCGACTTTTCTGAGGCTTTCTTGGGCGTGGCTTTCGGTTTTGCCTTCTTGGGTTTCTTGTTGACGGCAACTTTCGCAGGCAACTTGGTCGGCGAAGCAATTAGTGGCTCCGGCGCATGCACCGGTTGCATCTGGACCGCTGCGGCTACTTGTGACATCTGTACTTGGTGGTATTCATCGGCAACTGACTTCAGCAAGGCATTGACCACGCCGGATTCCGGATCGTTGGTGGACACGACCACAACGTACTTTTCCAGGGCATGGAGTCGCCTGACCAGGGGAACGAACCCGCCATCACCGGTGGCGATCACAAACACGTCGATCCAGGGCGAGTCCTGGACCACCGCCAAGACGTCCACGCACAATTCGATGTCGGCAGCATTCTTGACCTGCTTATCGAAGGAAAAGATCTGCACTGGTTCAACGCCGAGCCCCAGCATTTCCCGCTGGAAGCCGGCCATCACGTGGCTGCCCCAGTGCGCATAGGCGCGGATCACGGCGGCCTTGGAACCCATGCCCGATTGCCGCACGATGTTTTCAATTCCGGTGACCAGCTCGCCGAGCCGCAAAGCGGTCTTCCCAGCGGTTTTGCCTCCCACGAGGTTTTCCATGTCCAGGAAAACAGCTACATTGCGCCGCGTTGATTTGGCATCCCCCATGCCCATGATTCCAATCCCCCGTTCGTTCGCGCGATTGGTAACCTTCCCCAAGGCCCAAGACGTGCGATTCGTCGTTTCATCATCTTGGCAGAGAATCCGGGAAAATGGCACCTTCGAATATCCGGCAATGCGAAATGGCTTTTGACTTCTGGCCTGCCGGTCACGCTGAGGCGTCGTTGGTCGGGGAGGCACTTCCGCGCCTACCCGACCAACGACATCGGCTCAGTCGTCGCGGGATTCCTTCACCCGTGCCACCAGCTGGGTCGGGTTCACGAACCGCAACGCAATCACCAGGATGATCAGCATCATCGCGGTGTAGAGCACGCCCATGCTGGAAACCAGTTGCCGGGCCTCGCCGCCGCCGGAGGATGTCATGGCCCGGTAGATCGCTACGACCAGGGTGTCCGAGGTCGGACCGGAGACCAGGTAGGTCAGCTCGAACATCCCGACCGTCCTGACCAGCACCAGGATGGCCGCCGCCAGGATCCCCGGCACCAGCAGCGGGGCGAGGATCCGGGTGAAGACCCGGCGCATGCTGGCGCCGGACATGCGGGCGGCGTTCTCGATCGCCGGGTTGATCTGTTCAATGAACGGGGTCATGGTCAGGATGACGAACGGAACCGACGGAACCAGATTCACCAGGATGACCGCCAGCACCGTGCGGCCCAGGCCGAAGTTGTACATCACGGTGGCCAGCGGGATGCCGTAGGTGATCGGCGGCATCAGCACCGGCAGCAGGAACAGCACCGTGATGAGCTTCTTGAACGGGAAGTCCCGGCGCGCCAGCACGTAGGCGGCGGGCACCCCGATCAGCACCGAGAGGACGACGACGGTGAAGGACGCTCCGAGCGTCACCAGGACGATCTGGCTCAGGTTGAACCGTTCCCAGGCCCCCGTGTACCAGTCGACGGTGAAGGTCTCGGGTAGCCAGGTGTCGAACCACGGCTTGCCGAAGGAGTCGACCACGACACTGGAGATGATCCCAGCCAGGAAGATGAAGAAGGCCGCGATGCCTGCCCAGACGAACCAGGTTCCCGGGGAGGCAATGAGCGCCCTCTCCCCCGGCGGGCGGACGGGCTTGGCGTACGGCTTCCTGCGGCGCTTGCAGGCCGGCTCTGGATCCGGCGCCGTCTCGAGCATGGGTGTGATTGCCATTATCCCTTGCCTCCTGTTGAACCCTTGTAGAGGAACGAGCGCCACAGCAGCACCACGGCGATCACGATCAGCTCCACGACGCCCATCATGATGGCGATCGTCGAGGCCATGGCGTAGTCCTGCTGTTCGCCGAAGGCGCGATACGCCATCAGTGCCATGACCCTGGTTTCACCCAACGGGTCGCCGACCAGCCGGGCCGACGGGAAGACGCTGAACGCCAGGACGAAGGTGAGGATGAATGTCGTGGCCAGACCGGGTGCGAGCAGCGGAAGGATGATGCGCCTGAAGCGCTGTTTCCAGTCCGCGCCCAGGGTCTTGGCCGCGGCCTCGATCGCCGGGTCGATGCCGGAGAGGTAGGAGGAGATCAGCAGGAACGCGAACGGGAACCCGGAAATCACCAGCGAGAGCACCACGCCCAGGTAGTTGTTCACGATCGGGAATGGTTCGTTGATGATGCCCGCCTCCATCAGGAAGCGGTTGACCCAGCCCTGGCGGCCGCCGAAGATCAGCAGGCCCTGGGCCGTGAGAACCGTGCCCAGGGTGATCGGCAGGACCAGCAAGGTGGAGAGCAGCCGCTTGCCGCGGAACCGGTGCCGCAGCTTGAAGGCGATCGGCACCGAGACGGCCACGTTGAACAGCGCCACCGGCAGGGCAAGGCGCATGGTGATCCAGACCGAATCAAAAAGGAACGGGTCCTTGAAGAACGCGACGTAGTTGGCGAGGAAACCGCCTCCCCATTGTTCTTGGGTCCGCGGCAGCGGCTGGAAGGTCAGTCCGATTCCGTAGGTGAACGGGTAGACGAAGAGCACCAGGCCGAAGAGCAGCGCCGGGATCAGCATGAGGAGCTGGCTGTCGATGCCGCGCTCCGCGAGCCGGTGCCGCCGGCTGGCCGAAGCCTTGGGTCGCGGTACGGTCTTTAGTGTGCTCATCCGCGCACCTGCAGGAGTTCCTGTTCCTCTGCGGAGACGGCGGCCAGGGAGGTTCGGTAGACCAGTGCCCGGGCCGGGTCCAGCACCAAGGTGACGGTGTCCCCTGGCGCCGGTGCATGGTCCGAGTGGACGAACAGGTTCTTTCCCGTGCTCGTGGTGACCCCGACGGCGAATTCGCGGCCCTGGTACTCGACCACGGTGACCGTCGCCGAAAAGGAGTTCCGCCCGTCGGTCGGCTGGCCCTCGCGGGCGACCGTGAGGTCGTGCGGGCGGATGGCCACCCGCACTTCGTCGCCGGCCACCGCGGGCTGGACCAGCGTCGCATCCAGCGCGAGACCGTCGCCCTCGACCCGCGCGGAGGACCCGGAGGCCGAGACCACCTTCAGGTCCAGCAGGTTGCGGTAGCCCATGAAGTCGGCCACGTGCCAGTTGGCAGGATTGTCGTGCAGCTCGGCCGGCGTGCCGATCTGCTGGACGTGCCCTTCGCGCAACACCACCAGCCGGTCCGCGAGGCTCAGCGCCTCCTCCTGGTCGTGGGTGACGTAGATGGTGGTCAGGCCCAGGGACTGGTGCAGCCGGCGGATTTCGGTGCGCATCTCCAGGCGCAGCTTCGCGTCGAGGTTGGAGAGCGGCTCGTCCATGAGCACCAGCCGCGGCTCGACCACGATGGCGCGGGCGATGGCGACGCGTTGCTGCTGGCCGCCGGAGAGCTGGCCCGGCAGCTTCTTGGCGTGCTCCTCCAGCTTGACCAGGGCGATGGCTTCCTTGACGCGGCGGGTGATTTCCGCCCGCGGCCGGTTGCGCATCTGCAGTCCGAAGGCCACGTTCTTTTCCACCGAGAGATGCGGGAACAGCGCGTAGTTCTGGAAGACCATGCCGAAGTCCCGCTTTTCGGAAGGCAGGACGTCCACGCGCTTGTCGTCGATGAGGATCTGCCCGTGGGTCAGGGGAAGGAGTCCGGCGAGGCAGTTCAGCGCCGTCGACTTCCCGCAGCCCGAGGGTCCGAGCAGGGCGATGAACTCCCCTGCCCGGACCGTCAGGTTGAGGTCGACCAACGCGTCGTGGCCTCCAAAACTGCGTCCTACGTTTTTCAGTTCGAGGGACCCGAATGCGTTGGCCGAGCGTGCCATGGCTACTTGGCCTCGAACTTTCCTGCGCCGATTTTGCGATCCCAGATGTCGAACGCCATGACCATCTTCTCCGGGGACAGCGGCGTCACCTTCTCCTTCTCCTCGATCAGCGCGTCGTACCAGTCGCGGCCGAACTTGGCGATGGTGTCCTGGCTCTTCTGCGGAGCCTTGTCCAGGGTGGCGCCCTTGATTGCCGGGCCGGGGTAGAAGTAGCCCGAGTCGTAGGCCTTGGCGTTCTGCTCGGGGGTGAGCATGTTCTGGAGCATCAGCAGGATCGCGGAGAGCTTGTCAGCGGACTGGCCCTTGGGGACCACCGCGTAGTGCGCGTCGGTCACCCAGGTGAAGTCGTCGAATGCCGCGGCCTCGATCTTGTTCGGCTCCCGGTTGTCGGCCCGAGGCTCGATGTCCCAGCCGGTGGTGGTGGGGATCAGGGACCAGGTGCCGTCGGACATGTTGGTGATGACCTGTCCGGTGCCGGTCGGGTAGTTGTCGATGGTGGCGCCGAGTTCCTCAAGGTAGGCCCAGGTCTTGTCCCAGCCCTTCTCGGGATCGGTCGGGTCCGAGTCGCCCAGGATGTAGGGCAGGCCCATCAGGAACGTGCGGCCGGGACCGGAGTTTGCGGGGCGCGCGTAGCCGAACTTTCCCGGGTTCGACTTGGCCCAGGCCAAGACCTCCTCGGGAGTGCTGGGCACGTCCTTGACCACGTCCGGGTCATACTGCAGCAGCGGACCGGACGGGTAGTAGGTGACCACGGCACCGAAGCCGCCGGCCAGTTCCTGCATGGCGGCCGCCGGTTCAAGATAGTTGGCCTGGTTGGAGAGCCGATCGCTGTATTCTTTGACGAGCGGGACCCACAGGTCCTGCCCGATTCCGGCAGAGAGTCCGTCGTTGCCGGTAAGGACCAGGTCGACCTGCAGCGAGCCGCTGTCCACCTGCGGCTTGATGGTGCCGACCAAGTCCGGCGCGCCGCCGGACTCCCACGTGACGGATGAGATGACATCCGGGTTTGCCGCTGCGAAGTCCTCGACCATTTGGCCCGTGAGTTTCTGGTTTCCCGCAACGTCCAGGATGTGCAGGGAAACGGGGGCCGATGGCTTGTCGGGCACCTCGCCGCCGCTGGCGGCGGGTGCGGTGTTGGTGGACCCGGTGTTCGGTGCCGCGCATCCAGTCATTGCCAAGGCGAGCACGGCGACGGTAGACGCAAGATATTTGATCTTTCGAGCCTTCATATCGTGTTCCTTCATCCTTTTTTCTCTCCGGACGTGGATGCCCAGAAGTTGCGAGTCATCCGCCGATGGCGGATGCGGTGGTGCTGGATGGCGAAGCCTCCATGGAACCGGGCTTGGCGACGCCGGTCGATTCCCGGACGACCAGCTCAAACGGAATTTCGTGGCAGTCCGTCTTGCGCGGCGTGCCCCGCAGTGCCTCGAGCAGCGCATCGACGCTGGTCCGACCCATCTGCACGCGGGGAAAATCGACGGTCGTCAAGGTGGGCCAGACCAGCGTGGAGACTGGGACGTTGTCGAAGCCCGTGACGCTGATGTCCCCCGGCACGTTCAGGCCCCGCTGCCTCAGCCGGTCCATGAGCCCGACGGCGACTAGGTCGTTGAAGGCAACGACCGCGGTCGCGCCGCTGGCGATGGCCAGGTCCCCGGCAGCGATGCCGCCCGTGAAGACCGGCTGGAAGTTGCCGAGTTCAGCCAGCTTCAGTTCGGGGAATTTCTTCCCCGCTGCCGCGAAGGCCTGCACGCGCTGGAGGTTCGACCAGGAGGTTTGCGGGCCACCCGCGTAGGCGATCTTGCGATGCCCCAGCGCCATCAGGTGGCCCATGACAGACCTGAAACTTTCGGCATGGTCAAAGGTGATGGATGAGACCTCCTGGACGCGACGGTTGACCAGCACCAACGGCATGTCCCGTGACAGCTCTTGGATGCTGGCATCGGTGCCGCGCGCCGAGCAAACGATGACGCCGTCCACCTGTCTGGAAAGGCCCCGAATGATTTCATTTTCAACCGAGGCGTCCTCGTCGGTGTCCGCGATGAAGACGGCGTAGCCGGCGGCCCGCGCCCTCGCCTGGACGCCCTTGGCCATGGAGCCGAAGAACGGGTTCTCGAGGTCCGGAACGACCAACCCGATGGCGCCGCTGCGGCCGGAGATGAGGTTGCGGGCGTTGAGGTTGGGGGTGTATCCGAGCTTCCGCGCGGTCTCCTGCACCTTGGCACGGGTGGCAGCATTCACCATTTCCGGCGAGGATAGTGCGCGGGACACCGTGGAGATGGAAACTCCGGCAATCCGGGCAATATCGCGAACCGTTACAGCCATCCCTCACACCGCCTTGTGTCAGTTCTTGCCCCAATGGCACAGCAACTAATTGCTGTGCCATGAAACATACTGCAAGCGTTTGCAGTCCGCGTCAAGGCTTTTCAATTTCGCATCAAATAAAGACTTGGTAACGGGCCAACGGAACGCGAAATACTGGAGTTACCGGTCAGCTGCGAATGGTCCGCTGACCACTTGGCGCTCCCCTGGTCCAAGTCACGAAAATGCGTGCTTCGCACTGGGCGCCCCTGCAAGCATCCTCAGTACCCCGGCCGGCACCTTCTCTTAAGCCTCGGAACACCGAATCAATCGCGGTATGACCCGCAAGTCACGAACGGCTACAGGTGCCCCTCGGCGTCGAGACATCATTCGCACGTGTGCATTGCCTTGCGCACAAGCGAAAAGCTATTCCAACGCCGCCGGACCTGCCCTTCGGCTTAGACGATCACCAACTGACCAAGCAAAACGGATGCTTCTGCGGATCAAGGTACACCCGGTAAGTCTTGGATCCTGCTCCCATCGACGTTGCACCCATGGACAGGACCTCGGCTTCGGCCAGGTCAAGATCCTTGACCCTGACGTCAATGTGGGCCTGCTGCGGATGCAGGTGCCCGGGCCACTCCGGGGCGACGTAGGGATCCACGCGTTGGAAGGCTATGGCCGGGCGGTCGGGCGCATCGCCGATGCCCACCCAATCGTCGTCGTTTTCGACTCGGACCATACCCAACAGCTCCTCATAGAAGCTGGCCAAGGTATCGGGGTTTTCGCAGTCAATAACCAATGCTTGCCATGAGCCAACCATGTCCGCACGCCTTTCCAAGGTCTGGTGTGTATGGGTCTTCCTGCCCCATAAGTATGCGCCGTTGGTTCCTACGCGGCCAGAGTCGGTTCCGTCAACGATAAATGTTCGCGAATTCCAGGTCCGTTTTGGCGATCTGGAGTCGCGGGCCCAATCGGCCGACCGATGTATATATAACCCCGGATTCACCCCGTTCAAGCACGGTCCTCTAATTTCGAAGCGCACTTTCTCATCGTGCCGGACCGATCCCGTGCGAGCGAACTTGCCAAATCACCAGCCGGCTAGTAAAGCCTGATCCGCTTCGCACGCAAGAGAGATGACCACACGGCATTTTTCATTGTCCGAGACGCATAGAAGAATGGACAGAGAATAGATTTTGAAACACCCCTTTACAGGCTAGAAGTTCTCTCCTAGACTCCAAGCTAGATGCCAGCGGTTGGGGAACCGCGTGGGGGGCTGCCAATGGCAGTAGGCATCGGACGGGGTCAAGATACTTGGGGACCACTTCATTCCTTCATAATTTCTCATCAAGATTGATTCGCTGGGGGGCGATAAAAATCGCACCTTCTTGACGCAGAAAATGGAGAAACATCATGAACACCATGCTCGCAAACATTTACTTTGCCATGCAGACCGTCGGCAACAAGATTCGCC